>CAITYI010000110.1 GCA_903896585.1 uncultured bacterium | reverse complement strand
GGTGGTGACAAATCTCAATGGCCATGATGTGGGTATTTTGGTCAGCCGCGAATCGGTTACCGGAGAATTTGAGCAATTGGCATGGTAGAAGATGCGGGGAAATCTAAGGGTGAAGCGGGTGCACCCAAGCGAACAACGTGAGAACCCAGGGCGGCAACCATCGCGCCATTGTCCGTGCACAAGCCTGGTCGAGGAATGCGCACACTGATACCTGCGGCTGCACAACGCTCCTCGGCAAGGGCGCGCAGCCGGGAATTTGCCGCCACTCCGCCGCCAATCACCAGATGGGCAGCACCGAATTCCATAGTGGCCGCAACGGCTTTTCGGGTCAGAATGTCGGCAATCGCCTCTTGTACAGATGCTGCGACATCGGGGACGGAAATATTGTTGCCGAGCATTTGTTGTTCCTTAATCCAGCGAGCCACCGCGGTCTTAAGGCCTGAGAAAGAGAAATTAAATGCGTGCGCCGGATCCACGCTCAACGCTCGCGGAAAATCAATTGCTTGGGGATCACCCTCGACCGCGACTCGATCAATTTCTGGACCACCCGGGAAAGGCAGACCCAGTAAGCGCGCAATCTTGTCAAATGCCTCACCTGCTGCATCGTCAAGAGTGCTTCCGAGTGATTCAAATGAACCGTCACTCACTCTAATGAGAGACGAGTGACCACCGGACACGAGTAAGCCGACCACCGGCTCGGGTAGTGGGCCGTGTTCGAGTTCATCTACCAATACATGTGCGGCCAAGTGGTTTACTCCGTACACGGGTTTAGCGAGGGCCAATCCCAGTGCTTTTGCAGAGGCAACCCCAACGATCAGGGCGCCAACGAGCCCCGGACCAGCGGTAACGGCAACTGCGTCTATGTCAGTCACCGAAATACCCGCGCTGTGGCATGCCTGCTGAATTGTCGGGACCATTGCTTCTAAATGCGCTCTACTGGCAACTTCAGGAACGACTCCCCCGAAGCGAGCGTGTTCATCGACACTTGAGGCTAGGTGATTCGCTAATAGGGTTCTGCCTTGAACGATCCCGACGCCGGTTTCATCGCAGGACGTTTCAATACCCAAAATTATGGGATCATGTGAGGTTGAAGACGCGAGATTCACCGCTGCGCCTGTTCGCCAATTTGCCTACTATCCCTGCGCATAATGATCGCGGTTTCGCCATCTGGGTAATACTTAAGACGTTCGCTGATTCGATTGAAATACCGGCTGTTGTACAAAGAAATTGCTGCCTGATTGTCTGCACGAACTTCAAGAAAGATGAATTGGATTGATAATTCACTTGCTGCCACAAGCATGGAATCCAAAAGCAGTCCACCCAAGCCATTGCCTTGGTGTTGGGCTTCGATTGCAATTGTTTGTATGTCGGCATCAGGTAATTGAGCGGATAACCCGCAATAACCAATAATCCTTTCATGCAACTGGGCTACCCAGTAGTGGGTGTGCTCAGCAGCAAGTTCACGCCACCACTGCTCCACCGACCAGTGATCTGAAGGAAAAAGGGTGGATTCGAGTTGATCGACAGCCGGAATATCCGCCCAGTGCAGGGGGCGAATGGCGAGTGCCTGAACCAGATCACTGCTCATGGGGACCCATTCCGACATTCACGCCCAGATTCGGAGCCTGCGGTTGGGCATCGGGGGGGCGCAAATACAGGGGTGTGACCGCGAGTTCCTGAGCCACTCCGACGCAGTGCGCAAGATCCACCCCCCAGGGGAAAAATCCGGTCTTTATGGGGAGCGGATTGCTCTCAACCTGTTCCGTCGAGTTCACGTGGGGGCCAGAAATTCTTTGACCGAACTGGGTATAACTCGCCCAGTAATACTCACCCCTGCGTGCCGGTATCGCCGCCACAAAGTCGCCGCTCAACTTTTCAGTGCGGACAATGCCGTGTGCAACAGCATCCAGTGAACAGATGCCCTCAACTGGAATTCCCCAAGCAAATGCGAGGGTCTCACCAAAGGCAATACCCACGCGCAACCCGGTAAATGGACCTGGGCCAACACCACACACGATCAAGTCAGGGATTCGAAATTCACTATTGCTGCGGTCCAGTTCCGGGATTTGAGTAAACAGCGTTCCGATCGCCTCAACGTGTCCTCGGGCATCTGTGTGCTCCGCCGAGCCGATTACCTGATCTCCGTCAACAAGTGCCAGCGTGCTCATGTCCGTTGAGGTATCAATGGCAAGAATTCGCTTCACATGACACCAATGATTCGGTTAACCAGATCAACATTCTCCGAATGCATAACCAATTCAATTTCGCGGGTATCAACCTCACCTGTTATCGGTGCCTTAAAAACCAATTCCGCGACTGAACTGCCAAATTCACCCAGCCACGGTGCTCCCCACTCCACAAGAGTGAGTGCATGCTGTGCCTCTGATTCCGACCAAAGATCAAGGAGTTCGCCCGCAGAGGAAATTCGGTACACATCAAGATGCAAAAGCTCTAGGGGAGTTCCCAGGTATCTCTTGGATAGCACAAAAGTTGGACTGGTCACGGGCTCGGTTATTCCTAAGCCACGCGCCACACCTTGGGCAAACGTGGTTTTCCCTGCACCCAATTCCCCAGTGAGAATGATGACGTCGGAAGATTGTGCGGCAGATGCAATTCTCGCACCGAATTCCTGCATCTCGGTGGCGCTATGCACCCGCAAGAGTTTCATCCCTCGCAGAATTTTTGTGGTCCGTAATGACTTTCTCAACAAATGCCACGAGTAATTCATTTACTTCGATCGGACGCTCAATCGTGACCATGTGTCCACTCTCGGCAAGCACTACCAGTTCAGCGCCAGGGACCGCCTCAATGATCGCATCACTTTGAGCCGGTGGGGTCAACCGATCAGATTCTCCCACAATGACCAGTGTTTCTACCCCTTGCAAAACCTTCAGCGCTGAACGCTTGTCGTGGTCATAAAGATTTGGCAGGAAGTCAACCAAAATCCTGAAGTCAGTGCCAGCGATCATGTCAGCAACAAACTCCCCCGCGTGGGTGGGCGCAACTGAACCGAATGAATACAGTCGAGTCAAGAGGAGGCCGAAATCACTTTTACTCCACCTGCTGTGGGCAATTAGATCTCCGCCGCGAGACACGACATTAGCCACACCGGGTAATGCACCTTGCACGACTCGCGCGAGCGGCCGGGGCAATCCGAGGGTGGTGCTGGCAACGGCAGATGCTGCGGTAGCAATAAGCCCGACACCAACAACCCGAGTACCGAAGAGTTCAGGATGCTGATCAGCGAGCGCAAGTATCGACATTCCTCCCATGGAATGACCAATCAGAATCATCTTGCGAGTAGGTACACATTGCTGAATGACTGAATAGAGATCGCGACCCAGTTGATCAATGCTGTGATCACGTTCCTGAGCATCTTCTACATAGGTCGACTCACCGTGACCCCGTTGGTCATACACCACGATATTTGCGAATGGTCGAAGTGCCTGACGCTGATAAAACCATGAGTGCCGATTGAGAGCGAATCCGTGCGGCATGACAATTGTGAAATCCGAACCTTCAAGGTGATCAATTTCCGCGATCAGCACCGCGCCATCGGATGTAAACACCTCGTGACGCTCACCTTTCAGTGACGAGTACTCGCTGAGGTCAGATTCGGTATCGGTGCTGGCGCTCAGCCGCATGACCAATCGCTCAGCGGCAGCGCCTGCGGCCGCACCCAAGGCCAGGGCACCGAGAGAAAGTGCCGCACGACCAGCGGCGCGAGGGAGATCAACTGCCACCGGAAAATTTCACCACCTTGAAGTCAAAATTAATGTCTGTCGGGTCAAAATACCTGTTCAGGTGTATTCCTTGGGTATCCGCGCGCCAATTCGAGTAATAATCTCGTATCCCACCGAGTTCATGTGCTGCGCCCACTGATCCGCGGTCAATTCACCGGATAATCCAGGTCCAAAAATATCCACAATGTCACCCGCCGCTACGGAATCGAGACCGCTCACATTCACAACACATTGATCCATGGCGACCGTCCCAATTTGCGTAACCGGTAAGCCTCTGACTGCGAATTGAAGATTATTGCTGAGATTACGCGGGATTCCATCTGCATAACCAACTGGAATTAGTGCCACCCGTGTTGGTTCGGTAGCAATCCACGTGTGTGAATATGAAACGCCCGATCCCACCGGGATCTCCTTCACCTGAGATATTCGAGCCTGCACGTGCATAACGGGAGTTAGACCCAAAGATCCTGACGTGGCTCGATCAGCATTGGGCGAGAGACCAAACATGCCAATCCCAATTCGAACAAGGTCGAAATGAGTAGATGGATGCCACAGAGCACCGGCCGTATTCCCTAGGTGTTTTAGGTCAGGGTTAAGCCCAGCCGATGCCAATATATTTAAGGCGAAGTTAAATACCGCTACCTGTTGGTTCACACTCGCGGTGGAGAACTCAAGATTATGGTGGTCAGCATTCGCTAAATGACTCCACACACCCCGTAAGCGAACGTAACCGCGGTCAATTGATTCAGTGAGACTCGGGATGATCTGCGCCAGGTCCGCCAACATAATTCCATTGCGTGACAGTCCGGTATCAATTTTCAAATGAATATTCGCCACATGATTGTTTTTGAGAGCAGCTTGAGCAATTTCATCTAGCTCACGAGCAGATGACACTGAAAGATCAACGTCCGCAACAACACATGAACTGATGTCCGGATCTCCCGGTGTACTCAACCAAGAAAGAATGTTCCCAGTGTCGCCAGCTGCCCGAAGTGCGAGCGCCTCCGAGGGGAGCGCCACCCCCAACCACTCGACTCCATGCTCGCGTAAAAGCGGGGCGATCCGTCCCACCCCGTGGCCATAAGCATCTGCTTTCACCACCGCCATGGCATTAACCCCGCACACTTCACGTACGTGATCGAAATTTCGAAGTAATGCATCAGTGGAGATCACTGCCCGCGCACGAGATGGATTCACCCTGTTCTCACTTCCGCGCAGGCAAGACCAATGTCAACGGCAGTGGGTGTCACGGTGGAATCCGCAGCAATGCGACCAGCGCGCCCGTGCATCCAGACACCCGCCGCAACAACTTCAAGTGCACGGGAGACTGACTGCTCCACTTGCTCGGCATGGGCGGCGAGTAGACCTGCAATATTGCCGGTGAGGACATCGCCTGATCCCGCGGTTGCTAATGCCGAAGTTCCCTCAATATCAACAAAACTTGAGCCGCCGGGATCGCACATTATTGTGCGCGGACCTTTTGCCACGACTATTGCGTTCAAGGTCTTTGCCGCGTGGCGCACATTAACCCAAGTGGGATCGCCAAGGTCTGGGAATAATTGTCGGAACTCCCCCACGTGCGGTGTGACCACGGTGAGTGCTGATCTTGTTTGCACCACTGCCCGCAAATCAGCAGACTGGGCAACAGCCGTGAGGGCGCCGGCATCAAGGACAACGGGCAAAGACCCGGAAAGTATCTGCGTGAGGAATTCATATTCTGAATCGGTGCCAGAGAAACCGGGGCCCACTCCCCACGCTGTGACTCGAGGTGAGGTGGAGTTCGCCATGACAACTTGGGGGAACTCCTGAGTGATTCCCGACTCGAAATCACCAATGTCAGCAAACATGACCATGCCAACACCCGTGTACTCCGCACCCAACACGGTCAACTGTGCAGCACCCGGATACGCCTTGGATCCAGCAGCGATTCCCACGACTCCGCGGGAATACTTGTAGGCATCAAATTGCGGTGGACTAAGGAATTCCTCGGCTGCTTCAGGCAGCATCACGCACAGGTCTGGGATTTCACTCAGCTCCAGACCAATATCAACAATCTCAACTTCACCCGCGGACTCTGAGCCGGGGCTGAGCACCACACCTGGCTTTAATGCACCAAAAGTGAAGGTCAGGTCAGCGTGCACACTCGAATCCAGTGAACACTCACCCGTATCGGCATTGACTCCGCTGGGTATATCCACGCTAACCACAAATGCTTGGGTGTTGATCCAGTGAGCAAGGGTTGTGTCCACTGGGCGGCCACTTCCCAGCCCAGCGATTCCGTCAACAACAAGATCAAAATCTTGACCAATGCAGTCAGCCATTAGTCCGCCTGCTGACATAAATGCCCGCATACCTTCAGGGTGAAACACGCCCGGAACCACACAGTGGGCGGTTACTTTGACACCGCGCTTTGCCAGATACGCCCCCGCATAGAGCGCATCTGCCCCGTTATTCCCAGGGCCAACGACAATGACGGCGGTGGTCCCGTAAACACGGCCGTAAATTTCTTCGAGGGCACTCGCGCAACCAACCCCCAGTGCGAAGGATGCTCGCTGCATGAGCTCACCGGGGGCGGTGATTGCAAATGCTCGCTCTTCTGCTGCACGTATTTGCTCCCCATAGAACACCGGGAGGATTCCGTTCATAAGAGACTCACTTACTCGACGGTGACTACTCGACGGTGACGGACTTGGCGAGATTGCGCGGCTGATCAACATCGTGGCCCTTTACCGTGGCCATTTCACAGGCGAAAATTTGTAAGGGAACAACTGCTACGAGTGGCTGCATCAGGGTGGGTACTGCTGGGATTCGAATAATGTGATCGGCAAAAGGCACAATACTTTCATCGCCTTCTTCGGCTATTGCAATCACAAGAGCACCGCGGGCCCGAACCTCTTGAATATTAGAAACAATTTTGTCGTGCAAAACAGCGCGACCACGTGGCGAAGGAACAATCACCACCACGGGGATTCCTTCTTCAATTAAAGCAATGGGACCGTGCTTGAGTTCCCCCGCCGGAAAACCTTCAGCGTGCATGTAGGCCAGCTCTTTGAGTTTTAATGCTCCTTCCAAAGCCACCGGGTAGCCCACGTGGCGGCCAAGGAATAGAACGGATCGCGCATTGGCGAGCTCACGCGCCAATTCCCGAACGGGCTCAGCGGTATCAAGAACAAGATCAACTTTCTGAGACATGTCATTGAGATCAGCCAACACCGCCCGGATTTCATCTTCGAACATGCTGCCACGGACCTGAGCAAGGAAAAGTCCCACCAAATAAGTAGCTGTGATCTGGGTGAGAAAAGCCTTGGTGGAAGCGACAGCGATCTCTGGACCCGCGTAGGTGTAAATCACAGCATCGGATTCACGCGGAATGGTGGAGCCAACCGTGTTACAAATCGCAAGGGTGCGAGCACCCTGCTCCTTGGCGTAACGCAATGCCATGAGGGTGTCCATGGTTTCACCAGATTGGGAGATCGCAATCACGAGTGCATCGGGTCCGACAATCGGATCGCGGTAACGGAATTCACTGGCGAGTTCAACATCAACCGGCAAATGAGTCCAGTGCTCAATCGCGTATTTCGCCAACATGCCAGCATGTGCAGCCGTTCCGCAGGCAACAACAATTACCTTGTTGATTTCGCGCAACACCACGGGGTCAATATTGAGTTCATCAAGCTTGATCCGGTGTGATTCATCGATTCGACCAAGGAGCGAATCCTTTACCGCCTTGGGCTGTTCATAAATCTCTTTGAGCATGAACAGATCGTGGCCACCTTTTTCGGCCGCAGAGGTGTCCCAGTCAATGGTGAAGGGTTTGGATTCAACCGGGTTGCCGGAGAAGTCGGTGACTTCGACCGAGTCGGCGCGAAGAATCACAATTTGATCTTGACCGAGTTCAAGGGCATCTTTTGTGTGCTCCACAAATGCGGCAACATCGGATGCCAGGAAGTTTCCATCGGTGCCCAAACCAACTACCAACGGGGAATTCCGGCGAGCACCCACCACCAGGTCTGGCTGATCACGATCAATGACCACCAGGGTGAATGCGCCCTCCAGTCTCGAGCACACCGACTGCATTGCTTTGGGAAGGTCATTGTTCAACTCAGGAAGGATGTGAGCGATCAGGTGCGCCACGATCTCAGTGTCAGTTTCAGATTCCAACACCACCCCGGATTGTTCTAATTCGGTTCGCAGACGTTGGAAATTTTCGATGATCCCGTTGTGAATAACGGCCACCCGTCGATTGGAACTGACATGGGGGTGGGCATTGCCATCGGTGGGACCACCGTGGGTCGCCCACCGAGTGTGGCCAATGCCGGTGGTGGAGTCTGGGAGTGGATCCGAGCCCAACAGGGTTTCCAAATTGACCAGTTTGCCGGCCTTCTTGCGGAT
>CAITYI010000109.1 GCA_903896585.1 uncultured bacterium | reverse complement strand
GGTGTTTGAGACCGCTTCCTCTACCGGTTGGGATACCGGGGCGCAGGGCGTAACTCTACCGATTCGCCTTCCAGATTTTGGCTGCCCCCGAGAGTGTCCATATTGGCGGCTAATCTTCGCATGTGAGTTCCCTGAAAGTCCTACCCCAGATCGGCGCATTGCGCGTTCTAATAGCCGAGGACGAAACCTTGATTCGAATGGATCTGGTCGAAACCCTTGTTGAGTTAGGTTTTGTGATCACGGCTGCCGTGGCAAATGGACAGGCGGCGGTTGATTCGGCTCTCGAGGATCCACCTGATGTGGTGCTCATGGATATCTCGATGCCCGTCCGCGATGGCATGTCTGCGGCGGAACAGATCATGGGCGCAGGAATTGCACCCGTGGTCATGCTTTCAGCCTTCGCAGAAGTCGGCTTACTGGATCGGGCCGCCTCCGCGGGGGTTTTTGGCTACTTGGTCAAACCCTTTAGGGCCATTGAGTTGACCCCAGCACTTCGGATGGCCGTCTCTAGATGGAAAGAATTCACCGACCTGGAAAATGAGATAAAACAACTCAGGGAGCGCCGAGAAAGCGCCAGCGTTGTTGAGCGAGCCAAATTAATTCTTATGTCCGAAGGCCTCACCGAGGAGCAGTCCTTCGGTCTATTGCGCAGATGGGCCATGGATCGGCGTCAAACAATTTCCGAAGTTTCGGTTCAAGTGGTAGCCAGCGGAATTCCACCAGACGGCGTCCAATAGCTTTTAACGTAGATCTCAAATTGGTCACAGTCGAGGGCAATTTGGGGGCCGTAGGTCACATTCGCATTACAAATCTTGAGTTATGGGGTACGCGGCTACGCAAATGTTCAACCTACGCCTTAGTCTATGGGGTCGGGGGACTGTAGTACGGTCCTCGTTACCGGTGCCGGCGAGTGTCGGCATCACTTTGATCAAGGAGAATGCATGAAGCGCACTATGGTCCTGAAGACCGTGGCCGTGCTCGGTGCAGCGTCCCTCGCTCTAGCTGCCTGCAGCAGCGATAGCGGAGACACTGAAACCAGCGCAGCCACTGAAGAAACCTCGGCTGAGGCCACTGCTGAAGAAACAGCAGATGCAGCAGCTGAAGAAACAGCAGATGCAGCAGCTTGCCAGAACCCAACCCTGATTTTGGGAACAATGCTCCCAGCGACAGGTGATCTTGCTTTCCTCGGCCCACCCGAGTTCGCAGGTGTTGAAATGGCACTCGCAGACATTGATGCCGCTGGTGGCGTACTTGGTGCCCCAGTGACCTACATTGAGGGTGACTCAGGCGATACCACCACTGATATCGCCAGCCAGACCGTTGATTCCCAGCTCGCCCAAGGCGTGCAGGCAATTATCGGTGCGGCATCATCCGGTGTTTCCCTCACCGTGATCGACAAGATCACCTCAAATGGGGTTGTTCAGTTCTCACCAGCCAATACGGCTCCGATTCTGACCACATACCCAGACAATGGTCTTTATTTCCGCAACTCACCCTCAGATGTCCTTCAGGGTGCGGTCATTGCCGCTCAGGCAGTTGATAGTGGAATAACTTCCATGGCCGTTATTGCCCGTCAAGATCCCTATGGTGAAGGCCTTGCAGCCGCAACCGTCAAGGACTTCGAAGCAGCCGGTGGCACCGTGACCAGCAATCTTCTCTACGATCCAGCAGCGCCATCCTTCGAGGCTGAAGTTGCTGAAATCAAGGCAAGTAAGCCAGAGGCTGTTGCGGTGATTGGTTTTGAGGAGTCCGTGAAGTTGCTCCAAGAAATGATCAAGCAAGGCGTTGGCCCACAGGATATTCAAATTTACCTCGTTGACGGAAACCTGTCAGCAACGGCATTTGAGAATTTCCCAGCCAACACCATGAAGGGCGTTGTTGGAACAATCCCAACCGGATCAATCGATCTGCAGGCCTTCTACGACAAGATGGCAGCATTTGATCCATCGCTGACCGACTACACATACGGTCCTCAGTCATACGATGCAGCCACGCTGATTGCTCTCGCAGCCCAGCAGGCTGGTTGTGCCGATGGAACTGCTATTGCAGCAGCACTTGCTGAGGTTGCTGGCAATGGTGGCGAGAAGTGCACCACTTACGCCGACTGCGCCGCATTGATTGCAGCTGGCACTGAAATCGACTACGACGGTGTTACCGGTCCTAGCGACTTCAACGAGTACGGCGACCTCCTCGAGGGCACCATCTCAATCAACGAATACAGCAGCAATACCGAGTTCGCAGAAATTGGTTCGGTCACAGCAGTTGTGCCGCTTCCATAAGCACTAAATCCCAAGCAAGGGGCCCGCATCCAATTGGATGCGGGCCCCTTCGCATCTGGCGAAGTGTTAAGGAGAACTGAAAGGAAGGAGCGGTCTAAACCTTCGCTAAAGTACCGAGGTATAGCTCAATAACCTTGGGATCATTGGCTAAAGACTGGCCAGTACCCGTATAGGCGTTCTTGCCCTGATCGAGTACATAACCACGATCAACAATCTGCAGACACCTACGAGCGTTCTGTTCGACAATAATCACGGTGACACCGGTAGCGTTAATCTCCCGCACACGGACAAAGACTTCGTCCTGAAGAGCGGGGCTCAATCCGGCACTGGGCTCATCCAGCAGGAGTACGCTCGGGTTCATCATGAGGGCCCGCCCCATGGCAACCATTTGTCGCTCGCCACCGGAGAGCGATCCTGCTCGTTGCTTGCGCCGCTCTCCCAATGTGGGGAAAAGGCTTACTACTTCATCAAACCGCATGGAGAAAGACTTGGGATCTTGATAGGCACCCATCTGCATGTTTTCTTCAATGGTGAGAGAAGGAAAGACATTGTTGTTTTGTGGAACAAAGCCCACGCCACGTCGCACAAGTTGGTCAGCTCGAAGGTTGGTGATGTCTTCCTCGCGAAGAGTGACCGAACCGGAGTTAATGTGCACTAATCCGAATAAAGCTTTCAAAAGGGTGGACTTGCCCGCGCCATTGGGCCCGATGATGCCCACCAGTTCGCCTTCATGGGCATAGAGATCGGCTTCGTTGAGGATGTTGACCCCTGGAAAGTATCCCGCCACGAGTTTGTCGGCCCGAATGAGCGCCCCGACAGCCTGAGCGGCATGTATTTGCTCCGGGGTTGCCGGAGTGGGCTCTGACCGCTGTGAGGCGTTGATATCAATATCTGATTCAAATACGGCGGGATCGTCCGGGCTGTCCTCGGTGGGAAGGTCGCTTGGCTCGGTGAATGTCACTGGGTGTCTCCTGCAGGGGTCTTAGTTAGAACAACTCCATCAGATGTCAGCGCTTTATCGTGATGTGCGCCCAAATAAGCATCGATGACTTGGGCATCTTTCATGACTGCATCGGGTGGACCCTCCGCAATGATTTCACCTTGTGCCATTACGATCACCCAGTCACTGATGTCGTGCACCATGTCCATATCGTGTTCCACGAACAGCACAGTGGTGCCCTCCTCGCGAATATTCTTAATGTGCCCAAGGAGGCTTTGCGTGAGCGCTGGGTTTACGCCGGCCATTGGTTCATCGAGCATGATAATTTCTGGGTTTGACATTAACGCCCGAGCCATTTCTAGTAACTTTCGCTGTCCACCGGAAAGGGAACCAGCAAAGTCATCGACTTTGGCATCGAGATTAAACCGAGCTAACAAATCAAGGGCCCGCTTTTCATTGGCTTTTTCCTGAGCCTTCCAGGTGAAGGGCAGCAGGGACGCAAAGAACCTTTCGCCCGTTTGACCCTTTGCTCCTAGTCGCATGTTATCCATGACCGTCATGCGCGAAAGCGCTTTGGTGAGCTGGAAAGTGCGGACCATGCCCATGCGTGCCAACTTGTAGGGGGCGGTGCCGGCAATTTGCCGATCATTGAAAGTCCACTTCCCCGAATCAGGTTTATCAAATCCCGTGAGCAGGTTAAAGAGGGTGGTCTTACCGGCACCATTTGGACCGATTAACGCCGTAATCGCTCCTCGTTGGACTTCCACGTGGGAAACATCAACGGCTTTGAGCCCACCAAAGTGTCTGCTGACCTGATCGGCAACCAGAATCGGATCCGGCTTAATGGAGCCGGGGAGGCCGTCCACGGTCTCCAGAGCGACATAAGCAGACCTGCGACCGGCGGGTGCATCAGGCTCGAGGGCGTTAGCGGGCATCGAGGGCCAGCTCCTTTCGGTCGCCAAAAATTCCTTGGGGGCGGAAGATCATCAGCAGCATAAGCCCTAGGCCCATCAGAATAAACCGGATGGAACCCACATCGGTGGCTGACAGGAAGTCAATGTAACCAGCATTGATGGCCTGGCTGAGAACTTCGCCGATTCCAGTGAGTAAGAACCAAAAAATAATTGATCCCACAATGGGGCCAAAAACTCGGGCCGCCCCACCTAGCAGCAAGATGGTGTACACGAAAAAGGTGAAATCGGGCTGGAATGTGTCTGGCTGAACTGATTGTTTGGCAACTGCCCAGACAATACCGCCGAAGGCCCCAATGATGCCGCCAAGCACCAGGGCTTGCATTTTGTACACGAACACGTTTTTGCCAAGGGAAACCACCGCGTCTTCATCCTCGCGAATTCCCTTGACCACCCGGCCCCAGGGGCTCCTCACGAGGCCCCATACGAGAAGGGTGAAGAGGGCAACGAGAACCCAGCCCACAATCACGACCCAGATGTCCTGGCGCGTCCAGGTGAGAACCGGGAGGGGCTGGAAATCAATGGGTAATGGGTTGAGATCGTGAAATTGTTGGCCCAATTTGCCATTAAGCCCTTGCGCTCCGCCGAAAGTGTCCTTAAACGCAATGGAGCGGACAAGAAGTCTGAGTAACTCGCTGGCTGCGATCGTGACGATGGCAAGGTAGTCCGCTCTCAGTCTGAGTGTGGGAATACCAAGGAGGAGTGCCAAAAGCGTGGCGGTCACCACACCAACGAGAATGGCGAGCCACAGACTTAGATCGAAAGTAAAAACGATGACGCCAACCGCGTACGCACCTGCGGCGACGAACGCAACCTGGCCGAAGTTCAACAGCCCGGTATAGCCGAATTGGACGTTCAGTCCAATCGCGGCAAGGCAGTAAATGATGGCGGTAATGCCGATTGCCTGTGTCAGAGTTTGCGAGAGGATGATGGAAAAATCCATGGTTAACCCACCCTCTCCTTACGCCCCAATAAGCCTTGAGGCCTCACCAACAAAATGATGATCATGAGGAAGAGCGCACCAACGGTTTTCATCTCGGTCGGAATGAACAAGGTGGTCATATTGATGAATACGCCCACAACCAGGGCTCCCACAATGGCGCCGTAGATCGTTCCGAGTCCGCCAAGAATCACGGCCGCGAACAGCACAAGAAGGATCCGCTGTCCCATGTTCCAAATGGAGTTTTGGGTCATGCCGAGGTAGATACCGGCAAATGCGGCCAATCCAGCTCCCACGATCCACACAACGGCTATGACCCGCTCGACGTCAATTCCCGTGGCCGATGCCAGGGCCGGGTTGTCCGATACCGCCCGCGTGGCCTTACCAATTCTGGAGCGCTGAAGCCAAATAACGGTTATTGCAAGGGCCACCGCAGCAAGGGCTCCCAAAATAAGCGCTTTAGGTGTG
>CAITYI010000108.1 GCA_903896585.1 uncultured bacterium | reverse complement strand
CTTGATGCCCGGATGGGCTGGTACGTGATCATCGGATCTATTCCGATTGCCGCCATCGGATTTACTTTTTCACAGCAGATTGAGACTTCCGCCCGCAATTTGTGGCTCGTCGGAGTTATGCTAATTGTGTTTGGAGTATTTCTGGGACTAGCCGATCGCTTTGGTCGGAAAGTAAAGAACTTCGATCAATTGAATGCGCGCGATGGATTGTTGTTTGGGTTTGGACAGGCGCTTGCATTAATTCCTGGAGTTTCGAGATCCGGCGCCACAATCACAACCGGACTGGTCCTTGGCTATGATCGAGTAGCCGCGACACGCTACGCTTTCTTGCTCGCTATCCCGGCCGTTCTCGGTTCGGGCATCTATGAAGCCACCAAGATTGGCGATGATTCCTATGTTTCTTGGGGTCCGACAATTGTCGCAACGATCATTGCATTTTTTGTCGGACTGGCAGTTATCGCATGGTTACTCAGGTGGCTAACAACGCGCACTTACACACCTTTTGTGATCTACCGGGTGGCTGTTGGTTCCTTGGTTTTGGTGCTTCTCAGCATGGGCGTGCTTGTGGGTTAGAGCCAACCACTTTTTTTGAATGCCCGATATAGAAGCAAACAAGCAGTCAACATGATTCCCAGCACAACTGGATATCCGTATTCCCAATGCAACTCAGGCATGTTGTCAAAGTTCATTCCATAGATACCAGCGGTCATGGTTGGCACCGCTGCAATAGCCACCCAAGCCGAAATCTTCCGCATGTCTGAATTTTGCTTTAGATCGAGCAACGCGGTCGAAGCCATGAGCATTGTGAGTAAAGAATTGTCTATTGTGTCGACCGTTTCGTGAACGCGCAAGATATGTTCACCCACATCAGCGAAAAATGGTTCCAGTTCTTCTGGGACGCCTTGTTCAGTATTGGACACAAACCGTTGAGCCGAAATAGTGAGCGGTGAAACGGCGCGGCCCACTGCAATATTTTCTCTCTTGAGTTCATAAATCGATTTCGTGACATTGGCTGCAGGTTGCATGGAAAAGACCGTCTGTTCGATCTCGCGCATGTCATCGTGGATTTCCTCGGAGACAGCGAGGTAACTATCCACCGTGATATCGAGGACGGCATACAGCACAGCCATGGGTCCGTGTGTGCGCAGCCTCTCGCTGGCAGCCATGCGATGTCGAACGGATGTGAGGTCTCCCTGTGATCCGAAGCGCACGGTTATTGCATAATCTTTTCCAACAAAAACAGATGTTTGCCCGACTCCAGTTTCCCTGGAATCCACGTCATAGGACAGGGTTTTGAGAAGTGCAAATGACTGGAATTCGTTGAGGTCGAGTTTAGGGCGTTGAGCGGTATTACCTGCATCTTCAATCTCTAGTGGTTCAAGGGAAAAGAGTTCCGCCACGAGGTCAAGTTCAGGTTGGGTGGGGTCGACCAGGCCTACCCACACAAATGAACCTGGTTGAGTTTTAACATCACTGATAAGCGTCTCCAACATGCCCCTGGCTGACACACCGGTAAGGTCGGATTCCTCGGGAATTGACAAATCTTCAGCGGTAATCGCATCAAATTCACCCGAGGGGGAGTAACTACCCATTCGACGAATCATGCCCTTATTGTCCCTCGATTCCGCCACCTGCGAACAGAGGGGCATTCTGGAGCCCGTTTTTGCATTGAGGGATACCGTTTTCCCATGGCAACAGTGCTACTCATTCGTCACGGGCAAACGCCGGCGAACGCTAGTGGGATTCT
Source organism: uncultured bacterium (assembly GCA_903896585.1). Taxonomy (GTDB): domain Bacteria; phylum Actinomycetota; class Actinomycetes; order S36-B12; family S36-B12; genus UBA4592. Next base: position 15,405 of record CAITYI010000108.1, on the reverse strand, counting down.
TGCTGGAACATCCCCTGGGATTCAACTTGATGACACCGGCATCCAACAAATTTCAGATTTATCAAAAGCCCTCAAGGGACTAGTTCCCCAAGCGATCATCACATCACCCATGGAACGCACTGTTCAAACCGCAGACATCATCGCGCAAGGCCTATCCACGTCGGATTTTGAGCCCCAAATACAACATGAGCCGGGGCTAATTGAGTGTGATTATGGTTCGTGGACCGGTCAGTCGTTGGCGGAATTAGCGCACCATGAAATGTGGCGTGCGGTCCAAGACCATCCAAGTTCCGTTGTCTTTCCGGGGGAATCAGGGGAGTCGATGTCACACATGCAGAATCGGGCTGTTGCAGCTATTCGCCGCTGGAACGACCTGCTGGGACCGGATTCTCTCTACATCGCGGTGAGTCACGGTGATGTCATAAAGTCAGTCATAGCCGATGCCCTGGGCATGCACCTAGATCATTTCCAAAGAATTGTGATTGACCCGGGATCCGTATCGGTCGTGAGATACGCGACCTTAAGACCATTTGTTGTTGCGACAAATGCGAGTGGAGAAAAGGCATCACGCTTTGTCACTGCAGCATCAGATCAAGGTTCTGATGCACCCGTTGGTGGGGGTTCATCATGACGAGGAGAATTTTGGAATACCGCCTTCCAGAAAGATTTGTCGTAGGAACGGTAGGAATGCCGGGTGAACGAGCGTTCTATTTGCAAGCAAAATCTGCGGGGCAACTCACTTCGGTGGCTTTTGAGAAGCAACAGGCCATTGTTCTCGCGGAACGCATTGATCAGTTACTCGACGAAGTGAGGGCGTCCCGTGATCCGCACAACTTGGTACCGGAGACAGCACCTGTTGAGTTGACCGACTCAGATCCCCTCGATATGCCCCTCATGGAGGAGTTTCGAGTGGGCGCCATGGCCTTGGGCTGGGATGAATCAGCTCTTGCGGTGGTGATTGAAGCTCACGCAATAAGTGAGGAGGATTCCACCGTTCCCGAGTTGGGCGAAGATGGCGATGAAGGTCCGGACACCCTGCGAGTGTGGCTCAGTGCGCCATATGCCCGATCCTTTGCGGATCGAATTCGCAATGTCGCGCAGGCCGGCCGACCACCGTGTCCGTTTTGCCAACAGCCGCTAAACGCCGATGGCCATATTTGTCCGCGGGCCAACGGCTACCTGCGCCGAGGATAGATATTTCCGTGAATGCTGATATTCGCCTTGAGGTTCGAGGGCAAATTTCCGAAGCTAGTAATGCGACATTTTTCTGTGTAGATTCCGTGAGTGGTAAAGAGTACGTATACAAGCCGGTCCGAGGTGAGCGACCCCTGTGGGACTTTTTAGATCAAACGCTCACGGGTAGAGAGATTGCGGCAAGTGAGTTGGACAAACTCCTCAACTGGAATCTCATTCCCTTGACCCAATGGATCTTCGATGGCCCCTTTGGCGAGGGCATGATCCAGGAATGGATTCCCGAAATAGATACCGATCGCCCGGTAAATCTCTTTTCACCTAACTCCGTACCTCCCGAATGGATAAATGTCCTACAAGGTCAAACTCAGGATGGAGACTTAGTAGTTCTTGCGCACGCTGACAGTGAGCCATTAAAGAAGCTGGCATTGTTTGACGCAGTCGCGAATAATGCTGATCGCAAGGCCGGGCATGTTCTTGCAGTAAGCACTGAGCGATTTTTTGGCATCGATCACGGAGTGTGCTTTCATGAGGAAAACAAGTTACGCACGGTGATTTGGGGATGGGCTGGCACACCCATTGCAGCGGAGTTAATTGTGAACTTGAAAACATGTGCATCGGTATTAGAAGATGACTACGAACCAATTGATATGTGGTTGAGTCCGCCTGAGAGTGCAGCATTACGGGCACGGCTTGAGAACCTCATCACAACGGAGTTGTACCCCCTGCCTTCGCCTCATTGGCCGGCAATCCCTTGGCCAGTTTTCTAGTAGCCTGCCGATAGGCTCAGGCAGTGAAGAGTTGGGAAGCACCTGAAGTACCTCGGTTGCCCGGTCATGGGTTAGAACTTCGGCTATTCGATTCGGCTACTCAAAACATTAGGCCGACCGCAGTTGGTCAAACTGCTTCCATCTATGTATGTGGGATAACCCCCTATGACGCCACTCACATGGGTCACGCGAACACATATGTTGCATTTGATCTGTTGATCAGGCAGTGGCGAGATGGCGGGCATTCGGTAAATTTCGTTGAGAACGTAACCGACATCGACGATCCTTTATTGAAACGAGCGGTTGAAACCGGACAAGACTGGCGCGCCATTGCTGAACGGGAGACGGCCTTGTTTCGCGAGGACATGTTCGCATTGCGGGTTATTCCCCCTTCGCACTACATCGGTGCAGTTGAGTCGATTCCTGATGTTGTTTCGATTGTTGAGCAATTACAAAGCCAAGGTGATGTCTATTCCGTTGATGGTGATTTGTATTTTCGAATCTCCCGGAGTCCAGGATTTGGATCCGTGTCTCATTTGAATCAAGATCGAATGATTGCTCTGTTTGGGGAAAGGGGCGGTGATCCGGATCGGCGAGGAAAAGAAAACGCACTGGATCCGCTCCTGTGGCAACTGGAGAAGCCCAATGAGCCGGCATGGAATACACCGCTTGGGCACGGGCGACCCGGCTGGCACATCGAGTGTTCTGCAATAGCCTTGAAGTTTCTCGGGTCGACAATCGATGTACAAGGTGGTGGATCAGACCTGGTCTTTCCACACCATGAAATGAGTGCGGCTCAAGCAGAGCGGGTCACCGGTGAAATACCGTTTGCCAGATTTTATGTTCACTCTGGCATGGTCTCGTGGCAAGGGCACAAGATGTCTAAGTCGCGTGGAAACCTGGTTTTTGTATCTATCCTTCGACAAGAGGGGGTGGACCCGATGGTGATCCGATTGGCTTTGCTTGCACATCACTATCGAAGTGACTGGGCATGGACACCACACGGATTGCAGGGAGCAAAGGATCGACTTGATCTGTGGCGCGCAGCCATTTCGCAGGCTGTGACTATGCCCAGTGAAATTTTACTCACTCGGGTCCGTGAAGTCCTCAGCGACGATCTGAAGACACCGAGTGCCCTTGATGCCATAGATTTTTGGGCGCAAGAAACTCTCGCGGGACGAGGAACCGAATCCAACGGTGGCGCATTGGTCAGGGATTTGTGTGATGCATTACTAGGCGTGAAGATTTAGTCAGTTTTTTCCAAGTGTCCGCCGAATCCTTTACGCATGGCATTCAGCACTTTATTAGCAAAGAGATCCATGTCTCTCGACGTAAATCGAGCGAAGAGGGCGGCCGTCATTACCGGGGTCGGAACACCTTCCTCGATGGCGGCAATAGACGTCCACCGACCTTCACCAGAATCGGACACCTTTCCACCAAACTCGATCAATTCAGGGCTTTTACGCAGTTCACTTGCGGTGAGATCTAAGAGCCACGAACTGATAACTGAACCTCGCCTCCACACCTCGGTAATTTCCGGAATATCGAAGTTGAATTGATACATCTCAGGGGAATTCAGCGGGGCTGTCTCGGCATCGGCTAACTCTTCACGTGAACCCGCATTGGCATGCTTCAGTACATTTAACCCCTCTGAAAATGCCGCCATAATCGCGTATTCGATTCCGTTGTGAACCATTTTTACAAAGTGTCCGGCCCCGTTCGGCCCACAGTGCAGCCAGCCTTCTTCCGCGGGGGAAAGTTCAGATAGCGAATCTGTTCGAGGTGCCGTTGCTACACCTGGAGCCAGGGTGCGCCATAGGTTTGTGAGCCGCTCCACGGCGGCGTCAGTGCCACCAATCATGAGCGAATATCCTCGTTCCAGACCCCACACGCCCCCTGAGGTGCCGACATCAATGAATTCGATTCCCTGCTGGGATAGTTCGTGAGCGTGATGAATGTCGTCCCGATAATGCGAATTCCCACCATCAATGATGCAGTCACCCGACTCGAGCAGTGAACTCAGCTCAACTATTACTGAATCGGTTGGCGCTCCCGCAGGAACCATGACCCAAACAGTCCTCGGCGCTGGTAGTTGGGCGACCATGTCAGAAAGTGAGACCGTGGCGCTTGATCCAAAGTCCTGAAACTTTTTCACCAACTGTGGATCGCGATCGCACCCGATCACCTGATGTCCACCCCGAATAGCTCGGAGTCCGAGATTGGCACCCATGCGCCCAAGGCCGACCATGCCGATAGTCACGGACTTGGGTGGCTCTGGCAGTGGTACGTTCTTATTTGATGCGTTCACGACTGCTCCTCAGTTCGATGGTGATGCGTTTCGAATTTCAAATCACTGCAGATCTGTCTCGCCTATCAAAGAGCCTTGGGTATTGCATGCTGTTTGCCGGTTAGTGTGCAAGGCTAGGTTAGTGACTGATCCCATGGAAACGCCCGCGTGGGCTGAGTTGACCACATTGGCTGCGAGGCAATTACCTCTGAGAGCTTTGATTGATAAGGATCGCACCTATTTACGCCTATCTGCGGCAGGAATATCAGCTGACTTTTCCCGTCAGCGGCTCGATAGCCAAGTTCTCGAGTCACTCGTCGGATTACTGGATCAAACAAACGTGGCGGATCTTCGTGACTCCATGTTTCGCGGCGATCCCATTAATACAACTGAGGGCCGCTCTGTACTTCATGTTGCGTTGCGAGCCCCGGTCAATCAGCCTGTAATCGTTGCAGATGTTGACGTGTCACCTGATATTCATTCAGTCTTGGACAGGATGCGCAACTTCAGCGATCAGGTCCGAAGTGGCCAGTGGAAAGGTATAACAGGCAAGTCAATCAATCGGGTCATTAACATCGGTATTGGCGGTTCGGATCTGGGTCCAGCCATGGCAAATCGGGCATTACATGATTTTGTGATTCCCGAAATATCTTTCGCATTTGTCTCGAATGTTGATGCAAACGATCTAAAGGAGGCGCTCGAAGGAAGTGATCCCGAGCGAACACTTTTTATTGTTGTGTCAAAAACTTTCACGACCGAAGAAACCATGCTCAATGCCAATGCTGCTAAATCCTGGATACTGAAGAATCTGCCACACCTGAATCCGAGTGACGTTGTGCAGCAACATTTTGTTGCGGTGTCCACTAATTCTCAGGGTGTTGCTGATTTCGGCATAAATCTCAGAAATATATTTGGTTTTTGGGACTGGGTTGGTGGACGATATTCCATGGTTTCCGCGGTGGGTCTCAGTACCATGATTGCTATCGGTCCCAATAATTTTGATGTCATGTTGCGTGGTTTTCACGACATGGATGAGCACTTCCGTACCGCACCCCCACAAGAAAATTTGCCAATGCTCATGGGGGCCATTGCGGTCTGGAATAGAGATTTTCTCAATATTGAAACAACAGCAGTATTGCCGTACTCCCATTATTTAGGCAGGTTCCCGGCTTATCTCCAACAGCTCACGATGGAAAGCAACGGAAAACGGGTAAGGAGAGATGGCTCTCTGGTTCATTACAACACCGGCGCAATATTTTGGGGTGAACCAGGAACAAATGGCCAACACTCCTTCTATCAGTTGCTGCACCAGGGAACATCAATTGTCGCCTGTGATTTCATTGTCGTGGCCCGTGAGAGTGAAGGTGTTGATCCGCAACAGGCCATTCTTGTTGCCAATGCACTCGCACAGGCATCGGTGTTGTCTATTGGTGTCACTCGGGAAGAACTCCGTTCAAACGGCAATGCGCCAGATCTGCTTGCGCACAAGGAGATGCCTGGAAATAGACCAGTTTCACTTTTCATGATTGATAAATTGAATCCACATTCATTGGGTGCGTTAGTGGCTCTGTACGAGCATTCGGTGTTCACTCAAGGTGTGATTTGGGGGATCAATTCATTTGATCAATGGGGTGTAGAACTTGGTAAAAAAGTTGCTACCGGCATTACTCTTTCGTTCTCTGATGCATCGCTGATCGAAGCATTTGATGCAAGTACCCAGTACTCCATTAAGGAGTACCTTCGAATAAATCGACAGGATTAAGTGTTTCTTCTGCGCAGATACTTTTCAAATTCTCGCGCAATGGCATCGCCGGAAGCTTCTGGCAATTCAGCTGTATCGCGAGCCTCCTCAAGCTGTGAGACATAATCCGCAATTTCTTCGTCATCGTCGGCAAGTTCATTCACACCAATTTCCCATGCTCGCGACTCTTCTGGCAACTCTCGCAGTGGGATGGCTATATCGAGAATATCTTCGAGACGCTCAATGAGCGCTAATGTCGCTTTGGGGCAAGGAGACTGACCAACATAATGTGGAATAGAAGCCCACAGCGATACACAGGGGATTCCGAATTGCGCGCACGCTTGTGAGAGAACCCCTACAATTCCAGTTGGTCCTTCGTAATGTGAAACATCAAGTTGCAATTCGCCCAAGAGTTCTTTGTCAGAAGCTGTCGCCGAAATCGGTACAGGGCGAGAATGCGGATTATCTGAGAGCAACGCGCCCATGGTGATCACTAGTTCGACATCAAGTTCCGCTGCCAACCCCAGTACTTCACGGGTGAATTGTGGCCACTTCATATTTGGCTCAATGCCCTGTATCAGCACAAAATCTCGATCCGAGTGTGAGCCGCGAGCAACGAAAACTTTTGTAGCCGGCCAAATCAGGCCACGCTCACCTGAATCAGTTGTGTAAATGTGCGGACGATTGACTTGATAGTCGTAATACTCTTCCGGATCTAGTTCAAGTAAAACTTCGGCATCCCATACTTCGCGTAAATGTGTAACGGCACCGGATGCACTTTCAGCAGCGTCATTCCATCCTTCGAAGGCAGCAATCAGAATGGGCTTACGCAGAACGGGAAGGTCATCGAATTCAATCATCGGTCAAAGTCGCTATGGTCGAAATCAATTCGGCAACTGCAAGGGGCCGCTGGAGAGGAACGTCATGGACACAACCGTACCAATTTTGGACATGGATGAGGTGGTTGTTGAGCAACATGGGGATGCTGTCCGATTTGGCAATATCCCAGAAATCATCGCTGCGGCAGTTCACTACCCAAGTGGGTACTCGAATATTGCGAATGTCATGAATGTGGTGATACCCCAGGAGGCCATCAAGTACCTTCATATGCCTCGCGAATCCAATTTTGGTGACAAAACCGCCTGTTTCTGAATCCGTGTAGGTTTCTGAGACCGCCGCCATGACTTTGCTGCTATCGGTGCCTCCCAATTCCCGATAGTGATTCGCCAACATTTCCTGAGAAAATGGCCCAGTCGGGGGAGTCAATAGTTCTCTTAGCTCGGCTGCGGAACTGACAATATTTGGAATCAAATCATTGGGGTTGAAAGCCCCGCCATCAATGAGTGCGCAACTGAGGATCCTTTGCGGGGCGCTCACAGCGATACGAAGCGCAATAGATGCACCCCAGGAATGACCCACAATGTGCGCAGAGGCCAATTGAAGATGAGCCATGAGTTCAATAACGTCTTGGGCAACACGATCAACACTGAAATTTGAATCAGGTCCAAAGTCCTGTGAGTCGCCATGTCCACGAAGATCAACAGCGATACACGGGCGTTGAACTTCACGCTCAACTAACTCCCAGTACCGTAATTGTTGTGATAGCCCATGTAACAAAATTATGGGGGGATCGGTGAGGTTGGGCTGACCTCGGTAATAAATGCGCTCCCCAGTCTGCAAAGTGAAGCTGGCTCTTTGTTCGATGCTCACGGGATTACTCTCGCAGTAGGCTGGAGTGTGCGATTACCCAAGGCGGTACTTTTTGATTTAGACGGCACTTTGCTGGAATCTGAGCCTTTGTGGCTCCAAGCGGAGCAACTCACCATGGCTCAATGGGACATCTCTTGGTTACCGAGTGACCAGCAAAAATGCCTGGGTGGCCCATTGGAACGAGTGGTGGACTACATGCATCAGTTAACGGTATCTGCGAATTACGCACCACAACCCACTTCATCTGAAATTTCTAATGTCTTAATTTCCAATATTGTGCACCTTTTCTCCACAACAGAGATCGAGTGGCGCCCAGGTGCACGTGAGATTGTGCTGGAAACACACAGTCTGGGAATCCCGACCGCAATCGTCACCGCATCGTGGCGGGTATTGCTTGATGCGGCAATAGGAACCATGTCTGCACACGTCGGCAACTTCACCATCTCGGTGGCAGGAGATGAAGTAGTGCGATCAAAGCCCGACCCTTATCCCTATCTTCAGGCTTCTCGCCTGCTCAATGTTGAAATTGGGTCATGCCTCGCTGTTGAGGATTCGCCAACGGGCACCATTTCAGCGGTGTCTGCTGGAGCTCCCACTGTCGCCATTGAACACCTTGCACCGATTTCTGTGCCAGGTGCCGTCGTAATGAATAGTCTCAGTGGACGCAGCCTTGAAGAATTGTGGTTACTCGCCCGAAACGTTGAGAGTGGATCGAAGCGCGTCCTCAACAAGTGAGGTTCCAGACGTCCATAGGTGTCGATCCGGGAGTTCTGGTGGTGTGCCATCAAAGGCTGGGCACATGGATTTATAGGAGCACCAGTTACATAATTTGCTCGGTGAGGGAGAAAATGAGCCCAGTTCCGCTGAGCGTTCAATTGCGGAACGAATTGCCAGAATTCTCTTTTCCGTGGCGGCCAAGTCTGAGAGGTCGGGTTGATAGCGCAAAAACTTTCCATCGCCCAAATACATGATCTGGAGTGTGTGCGGGATGTCATTTGTGATTTTCCACCAGGCCAGGGCATAAAAGCGCATTTGGAACATCGCTTTTTCGGCGTAGCGCTCCCCGGGTGATTTACCTGTTTTATAGTCAACAACTCTGATCGCACCCTGCGGGCTCTTGTCAACGCGATCAATGAAACCTCGGATGCTGAAATCGTCTGAAAGTTCCACACTTAACGCCATTTCGCGAGCAAATGGCTCCAATCGACTGGGATCCTCCATGGTGAAATATGTGTCAAGAAGCGGTGTCACCGATTCAAGCGCGGATTCAATGAAACTCGAGACCTCTGTGACCGGTTGCGACTCGCCCACAACGATTTGAAATTCTTCGGGGCGCACTTGGTGCAAATGACTCAATTCCAGTTCAAATATCTTCTTAGCCCCGGAAACGGTGCGCTCACCGGCCGGAAGTTCAAAGAGATTTTCTAAAACTTTATGCACGAGGGTGCCGCGGATCGCTGCCTTGGATGGCTCCTCAGGTAATTGATCGATCGTGCGAAATCTATAAAGAAGCGGGCACTGGAGGAAGTCTGAACTGCGCGAAGGTGACAGTGAGGTGGGAAACACAACGCAACTCTAGACACATTGGTGGACACAAATTGGGATGAAAGAAGTTCTGGGGGCTAAAGTCCGATACGTGGCCCGAAAACTAATGCATCCGCCCGCTAGTCGAGTCCCCATTGAAGTGGCCCCACGACCTCGTGGACCTCTGGCAGCAGGTGAACTCGTGCAAATGATTGATGCTCGTTCAAATAAATACACCATCACACTCGTGGTGGGGGCTACTTTCCACAGTCACCGCGGGCAGATACTTCACGACGACATCATCGGACGCCCAGAAGGAATTGTCATCAACAGTGACAGGTTGGTGGAATACCAGGTATTTCGGCCGCAGTTGGACGATTATGTGCTGTCGATGCCACGGGGTGCAGCTGTTGTTTATCCCAAAGATGCCGCTCGAATTGTGGGGCTGGCAGATTTAGGAGCAGGTTCTCGCGTTCTCGAGGCTGGGGTGGGTTCAGGTGCCCTGACCTGCTCACTTCTCCGAACCGTAGGCAGCCACGGTTCTGTTGTGAGTATCGAGAAGAGACCGGACTTTGCCGAGGTAGCTGAAGAAAACGTGTGCAGATGGTTCGGCGGCTACCCGACCTCATGGACAGTTACGGTGTCGGACTTGGCGGTCTGGAGTGTGTCGGATTGGGTAAACGAACATGGCCAATTTGATTCGGTGATCCTTGACATGCTTGCACCTTGGGAGTGCCTCAATGTTGCAGAAGAAGCCGTTCGACCAGGTGGAGCCCTCGTCATTTATGTTGCAACGACCACGCAGCTTTCGCGTACCGTCGAGACTTTGCGCTTGCGGGACGTGTGGAGTGAGCCGCGTGCCGAGGAGTCCTTACTTCGAACGTGGCATCTGGACGGGCTTTCTGTGCGTCCGGATCATAAAATGAATGGTCACACGGGTTTCCTCATTTCCACGAGGAGAATGGCAGCCGATGAAATTGCCATGAAACGAAAACGGCGACCTGCTCCTGGCGCTTATGGAGAGGACTATCAGGCACCCGCCATTGAGGCCCCTGCCATTGAGATCACTGAGAGGGCCACGTCACCGGACGATCGGTATCAGGACGATCGGCATCAGGACGATCGGTTTCAGGACGATCGGTTTCAGGACGATAGATAAGCGTTATGTAGCCGTGAACACGCTGAAATGACTTTTACAAGTTAGGGTTACCACGAGGAAAGGGGCACAGCGTGTCGCATGAAGATGTCGAGATATCGCGGTTACAAGGGGAACTGGCTGCGCAGCGAGACCATAATGCCCGGCTGATCACCACCCTTCGCGAGGCGCGCGATCAGATCGTATCCCTCAAGACGGAAGTAGATCGCCTTGCTGAGCCACCCGGCGGATTTGGCACCTTTTTAACCGCGCACCAGGATTCCACCGCCGACATCATGGTCATGGGCAAGAAGGTGCGGGTCGCGCTGAGCCCCGAAGTTGACCGGTCACTTCTCACTCTCGGTCGAGAAGTCCTGCTCAATGAATCGCTTAACGTTGTGGGGGTTCTTGAATTCGACAACATTGGCGAGATAGTTGTTCTCAAGGAGATGCTGGCACAGGATAGGGCACTTGTTGTGTCGCATTCAGATGAAGAACGAGTGATTCGGATTGGATCTCCGTTGTTCACTGAGACGCTGCGGGCCGGCGATACATTGCTTTGTGACTCGAGAAACAGTGTTGCGTTTGAGAAAGTTGCTCGGGCTGAAGTTGAGGAGTTGGTACTCGAGGAAGTGCCTGACATTAACTATGAAGACATTGGCGGCCTTCGGGAACAGATTGAATCAATCCGCGACGCAGTTGAGTTGCCGTATTTGCATGCAGACCTTTTTGCTGAACACCAATTGAGACCACCAAAGGGGATACTCCTTTATGGTCCACCGGGATGTGGCAAGACCCTTATTGCCAAGGCCGTTGCTAACTCCCTGGCGCAGAAAGTCGCAGAGAGAACGGGAATGGGTGAGGGTAGATCATTCTTTCTCAATATTAAGGGACCGGAATTACTCAATAAGTATGTCGGCGAAACTGAACGGCATATTCGACTAGTGTTTCAACGAGCTCGTGAAAAAGCTTCTGAAGGAATGCCAGTCATTGTTTTCTTTGATGAAATGGATTCTTTGTTTCGCACAAGGGGGAGCGGAGTGAGCAGTGACGTTGAGAACACTATTGTTCCCCAGTTGTTAAGTGAGATTGATGGAGTTGAAGGCTTAGAGAACGTCATTGTGATTGGTGCAAGCAATAGAGAAGACATGATCGACCCCGCGATCCTTCGCCCTGGGCGGCTTGATGTCAAAATAAAAATTGAAAGGCCTGATGCCGAGTCAGCGAGATCTATTTTTGCCAAATATCTCACTCCTGCCGTCCCATTGCATAAAGATGATTTGGATGAAAATGGCGGCGATGCGGCCTTGACCTGCAAAAATATGATCCAGCGGGCCGTTGAGAGAATGTACGCAGATTCAGATGAAAATCGGTTCCTTGAAGTGACATATGCAAATGGAGACAAGGAAGTTCTCTTCTTTAAGGACTTCAATTCGGGTGCCATGATCGAAAACGTGGTCTCGCGGGCGAAGAAATCTGCCATTAAGGATTTTTTGGCCACGGGTGAAAAAGGTGTTCGAGTTCAGCATCTACTAGATGCATGCCTTGATGAATTTCGTGAGAATGAGGATCTTCCGAACACAACGAATCCTGACGACTGGGCTCGTATTTCCGGTAAAAAGGGTGAGCGGATTGTCTTCATTCGCACGCTTATTGAGGGCAAAAAGGGAACTGAGCCAGGGCGTTCAATCAGCACGGTTTCAAATACTGGCCAGTATCTCTAGGTCCACGGACTCTATGTCAGCTCGTCGAGTGATGGGAATTGAGACCGAGTTTGGTGTTTCCGTTCCAGGTCATCCCACCATGAATGCCATGGTGACAAGTTCTCATATTGTGAATTCATATTCACGGCTCGTGGGCCTGGATCGTTCGAAACTTGCGCATTGGGATTTTGAGCGCGAGAGCCCGCTCAGAGATGCCCGGGGTTTCGATATGTCCAGATCAGACGCGCATCCGTCACAATTAACCGATCAAGATGACTCGGATCTCGGTTTAGCCAACCTGATTTTGACTAATGGTTCCAGGTTTTACGTAGACCATGCGCATCCGGAGTATTCCACCCCTGAGGTGACTAACCCGCGAGATGCAGTTTTATGGGATCGAGCAGGAACGGTGATTGCCCAACGGGCCGCGAATGCCGGGCCAGTTTTCGATGGCCAAAAGATTCGGTTGTATAAGAACAATGTTGATAACAAGGGTGCCTCCTATGGTTGCCATGAAAACTACCTCATGAAACGATCAACACCGTTTGCCGAAATTGTCCGAGCACTGATTCCTTTTTTTGTAACGCGCCAAATATTTACTGGAACCGGACGGCTTGGTAGGGGTACCGAGGGTCAGCAGAAAGAATTTCAAATTTCGCAACGTGCCGACTATTTTGAAGTAGAAGTAGGACTCGAGACAACTCTCAAAAGGCCTTTGATAAATACTCGAGATGAACCACATGCTGACCCCGAAAAGTATCGCCGACTGCATGTCATCATTGGGGACGCGAACTTGTCGGATACAGCGACGCTGCTCAAAATGGGCTCAACTTCGATTGTTCTTAGCATGATTGAAGCAGGTCTCACCTTCGATGACAGGTTAGACATCAAGAATCCTGTTCGAGAGCTCACTCAGGTTTCCTATGACACGTCTTTGACCCATCAGATCACCATGTCTTCGGGCGCAAGCCAGACCGCAATCGAGATTCAATTCAGAATATTGGAGTCAGCGATTTCATTCTGTGAAAGTCAATCGTATGTGGATCCTGATACTCGGGAAATTCTTGAGTTGTGGCAATCCACTTTAGAATCCCTCAATCGAGACCCGATGGAGTGTGTGTCGACTCTTGACTGGGTGGCCAAGATGTCACTGATGCAGGGCTATATTCGCCGGGATAACTGTTCGTGGGATGACCCTCGTTTGGCGCTGCTAGACCTGCAATACAGCGATATCGATCCCTCGAAGGGAATAGCTGCAAAGTTAGAAGAAAAAGGTGCTCTTGTCCGAATTTTCACCGATGCAGAAGTCAATTTTGCGGTAAGTAATCCGCCCAGCGATACTCGAGCTTTTTTTCGGGGTGAGTGTATTCGCCGGTATCCCGAGAATATTGCAGCCGCTTCATGGGATTCGGTTGTTTTCGACACCGGTGGAGACACGCTCCTGCGCGTCCCAACTCTTGAGCCTTTGAAGGGCACTAGGGACACCGTTTTGGCGGTCTTGGATGCCAGCCCAACCGCGGTTGAACTATTGGATTCCTTGCGAGATCCCCCCTAGGGGTTAGTCTTGACCCATGCCATCACAAGACCGAATTCAGTCGCGGGGCTCCAAGCGCGAAGATGCACTCGAAGAAGTGGAAGTAACATCCACTGACTCTACCCAAGCCTCGAGGGCAGAGCTTGACCATGATGTTGATTCCATCCTCGATGAAATCGATGATCTTCTCGAGGTAAATGCCGAAGACTTTGTTAAGTCATTCGTCCAAAAGGGTGGACAGTGAATTCTTCATCTTTTGCCGAATATTTGGAATCAACCTCAAGCTCGCCACGCCTCCACTTTCCAGATCAGGCCGGTGAATCACATCACGGCATCAGACACGGAACCACAATTGTGGCTTTGAGATACTCGAATGGCGTGATTATGGCCGGTGACAGGCGCGCTACCACGGGCAACATCATTGCCCAGCGAGATATCCAGAAAGTGTTTCCGGCAGATGAATTCTCGGTGATTGGTATTGCGGGAACGGCGGGTCTTGCAATTGAATTGGTACGCCTTTTCCAAGTCGAGTTGGAGCATTATGAAAAAATTGAGGGTGTGACGCTTTCAGTCGACGGGAAAGCTAATCGACTATCCAGTCTCTTGCGTTCCAATTTGGGACTTGCACTCCAAGGCCTTGCCGTTGTACCACTCCTGGCCGGGTTTGATCTTCACCATAAATTTGGTCGTATCTTTTCTTACGATGTCACCGGTGGGAGATATGAAGAGCACGACTTCTATGCAGTGGGATCTGGATCACACTTTGCTCGCGGATCTCTCAAGAAGTTATTTTCTTTAGAACATAATGAACCCGATGCTGTTCGTGCTGCTGTCGAATCACTTTACGACGCAGCGGACGATGACAGCGCTACCGGTGGCCCCGATATCAATCGGGGAATTTACCCGCTGGTGTACCGGGTAGATGATCAAGGAGTGCACGAGATTTCAGCGGATTTGGTGCGCGAACTCTCTCAACAAATGCTTGCTGAACGGAAGTTGAATCCGAATGGGTCTCGAGCCCAAGTTTCGGCTGAGACAGATCTCAATGGTGATGCCCAGTGACGATTCCCTATTACGTATCGCCGGAGCAAGTAATTGCAGACAAGGCCGAGTTTGCCAGCAAAGGGATTAAACGCGGCAGATCAGTTATTGTCATGAGCACTGAATCGGGTGTGCTTTTTGTCGCAGACAATCCATCACGCGCATTGCACAAGATTGGTGAAATATACGACCGGATTGGTTTTGCTGCGGTCGGAAAATACAATGAATTCGAGAGCCTTCGAGTGGCTGGCATCCGTCTGGCAGACATGCGTGGATTCTCCTACGACCGATCCGATGTCACCGTTCGGACTATCGCAAATGCGTATGCCCAAACCCTAGGTTCTATCTTTATTGAGGCTTCAAAACCTTATGAAGTAGAAATTGCGGTGGCAGAAGTTGGCGCCAATCAAGAATCGGATCAGCTTTATCGAATCTCCTTTGACGGTTCCGTCCACGATGAAACTGGTTACATTTGTATGGGGGGCGAGTTCGAGAAAATCGCGGAAGCGGTTAAGGCTGAATATCGGGGAGGAATGTCGAATCAAGAAGCTTTAGCCCTAGCACTATCGGTTTTGACTGTTGAACCAGAATCGACAAAAGATGCCCCGGCGGTCAAGAGCCCCCTGGGACTTGAAGTAGCGTTATTGGACAGAACTCGTTCGCACAGAACCTTCATCCGATTCAACAGTAATCGCATTGCTGAAATGACCCAATAGGAAGTCATGGAGCGACGAATATTTGGTATAGAGACTGAATATGGCGTTACGTG
>CAITYI010000107.1 GCA_903896585.1 uncultured bacterium | reverse complement strand
GCCCGGGAACTTTCCGGAGTGACCGATTTACTCTTCCGCAGAAACTCGCAATCAGGTGGCGTGGAAGTTGTGGCGCGGACCGGAAATTGGGGCGGACTGAACGCCGCACTGCATTAAATAGACGTTGATCAGATTCCCGTTAATTGGGGTAGTTGCGCAGGATTTCACCGTTGTACACCTGGCGCGGACGACCGATTTTAGTTTCCGGATCCTCAATCATTTCGCGCCACTGAGCAATCCAGCCGGGTAAGCGACCGAGTGCGAAAAGTACGGTGAACATGCGGGTGGGGAAACCCATGGCTTTATAGATCAAGCCGGTGTAGAAATCAACATTGGGATACAACTTGCGGTCAACGAAATAATCATCTTCCAGCGCTACCGATTCTAGGCGCATGGCAATGTCAAGCAGTGGATCATTGACATTGAGTGACTCGAGCACTTGATAAGCAGTTTGCTTCACAATTGCAGCACGCGGATCGTAATTTTTGTAGACCCGATGACCAAAGCCCATTAACTTCACGCCATCTTCGCGGTTCTTCACCTGGCGGATAAAGTGGTTGACCCCGCCACCTGAAGCGTGAATGCCTTCCAGCATCTCCAGAACCGATTGATTAGCGCCACCGTGCAGGGGCCCAAAGAGTGCGTTGATCCCGGCAGAAACACTTGCGAACAAATTCGCGTGAGATGAACCCACAAGTCGAACGGTTGATGTGGAGCAATTCTGCTCGTGGTCTGCATGCAGTATGAAAAGTTGATCAAGTGCCCGAACCACAATCGGATTTGCAATGTATTCTTCAGCTGGGACACCAAAGGTCATGCGGAGGAAATTCTCAATAAAGCCCAGCGAATTGTCTGGGTACAACATGGGCTGGCCCACTGATTTCTTGTAGGCATAAGCGGCAATTGTGGGCACTTTGGCCATGAGCCGGATGGTCGATATCTCTACCTGCTCCTTGTCAAAAGGGTCGAGAGAGTCTTGATAAAAGGTGGACAGAGCAGACACGGCCGAAGAAAGCACCGGCATCGGGTGCGCATCACGCGGGAATCCATCGAAGAATCGACGAAGATCTTCATGCAGCATTGTGTGTTGCGTAATTTGGGTTTTGAACAGAGCAAGTTGTTCCGGCGTGGGCAAATTCCCGTAAATCAGGAGATACGAGGTCTCAAGGAATGTGGACTTCTCTGCAAGTTGATCGATTGGATAACCGCGATACCGCAAAATACCTTCGTCACCATTGATGAACGTGATTTTAGAAGTGCACGAAGCTGTGTTGACAAAGCCTGGATCCAAAGTGACCTGACCGGTTGTTTTAAGCAGCGAACTGATCGATAGACCACTCTCACCCTCCGTGGCCGGAACTTGATCCAATGGGAGCACACCGGATGGATATTTCAATTCGTAGTCCGTCACGTTCTGAGCGTACCCATGGCTCTTCCGCAAGGAAAAACAGCCTCCAACCTCGCCGGCCTAGGCCGTCAGGCGCTCACAGGCCTTATCAATATCAGCGTCGGTCGCTGTGAGCGCGATTCGAACAAAATTCGCTCCAGCCTCACCATAGAAAATTCCTGGAGTAACCACTATTCCTCGATCCGCAAGGTCCGCCACGGTTCGCCAGCAGCTTTCTCCTTTACTCGCCCACAGATACAAACCGGCCGCACTGTCGCGGATTTCGAACCCAGCGCCGACCAGGGCGGCTAGTAAAAGTGCTCGACGAGCCCGATACCGCTCGCGCTGCTGTTCCACGTGGGTGGAATCCGAGTAGGCGGCTATTGCCGCATGCTGCACAAAAGAGGGGACCATCATGCCAAGATGCTTGCGAACCCCAAGTACCTTTTCCACAATTTCCAGATCACCTGCGAGAAAACCAAATCGATAGCCGGCCATATTCGAACGCTTCGAGAGCGAGTGAACCGCCAGGAGTCCGGTGAGATCGCCGCCATTGATATCGCGATCGAGTATTGAATACGGTTGCTGATCCCAGCCCAACTCGAAATAGCATTCATCTGAGATCAGAACAATGCTTTGGGATTGTGCCCATTGCACCAGTTCGGTCAGTCGCCCTTTACTGAGAACCGAACCCGTGGGATTAGATGGAGAGTTGATCCAG
>CAITYI010000106.1 GCA_903896585.1 uncultured bacterium | reverse complement strand
AAGTTGCTGGGATAGGAGAAGTTATGCCAATTGATGCAGTTATTACGCTCATTCTCGGAGCACTGATTATCGGTGCCGCCGCACTCGGTCTCTCTCGCGCCATTGGGCATCTTGCCGCGACCGAGAAAACCTTGGACACGCTCGACGGTGGGGTTCAGGTCATTGCTGCCCAGACCTCGACTGTGGTTCCGGTTGTCGCATCGGTTAATGCGAGTTTGGCCCCTGTCCGCGACTTTGCCAATTCGATCTAAGGAGGGTTCATGGATTTCTCTGGACATGAAGGCTGGCTCATCGGCTACATCATCGGGCTGGTTGTAGTCCTTGTCGTTGTTGCGCTCGTCATTCCAATTCTGGTAATTGCCTGGCGAATTGGTACCCAAGCCGGCAAGATTCTCGCTGGTTTGGAGCAGGCTGAGACAAATACCGCTGGACTTGCTGGCCTAAACGAAACAATTACATCTGCATTGGCAGTCATCGCTGGGCTCAAGCGCGGCCGTACGAGATTAGGAGGATGACATGGATGCCCAAACCGAACAGTTGTGGATGATCGCAAACGTTTTAGGACTCGTAGTTGTCGTGGCAGTGGCCGCACTACTCACGCTTCTTGTGATATTCGTGCATCGCATTCACACAAGGGTGGTAAAAATAAAGGCGACCCTAGAGGCGGCTAAGAACAACACCGCTGATACCGCACTCATCGGTGTCACCGCAGGTGGAGTGGAAGCAGTCTTGGCGGAGGGTCTGGAACATCATTTATTCCTCGGACGAGTACTGGACAAGGTGCGCTCATGAGTTCATTGCAGTGGTGGTCAGTCATTGACGTGGCTTTGCTTATTGCCGGGTTAGCGATCTACCTGTTCATAGTTGGATCGCAATTAAAGAAAGTCGCTGCTAATCTTGAAGAATCTGCCGAATTAGTGTGGGCGATTAAAAATGATGCGGAATTAATTGAACCAGGTCTGACATCAATAAATACCACCGGTCGGGTAGTCGCTGGTGCCCTTCCCTTGTTGTACGGCATGGGCGAGGGGATAGTGAATGGCGCAACCTTTGTGCATGCAGATCATGAAGCAGATGGTGTCAATCGACCAGCAATGGGAGTTAGGCGCACGCGCATGATCGAGGCAATGGGCGTCGACATAGATTAATTCGAGAGTGATTTTGCTCGAGATAAATTAGGTCGGTGTGCGATCAGTGGTGAGTGGATCGGTAACGGGGGCGTCATAGGTGCCAATCCACTCGGCTTTCCAGGCTTTGTCGAATTTTTCTTCGTTACAACTTGGGTTGTACACCGAAGCCAAATCCCGCGTTATCTGTTCTCGATGCGATCGATTGCTTCCGGGTGCATTAAGCCAGCACACATGCAGGTTGAACTTGCTACCTGCCCGCTCCAACCAGGCAGCTGTTCGCCGGTGTTTAAATGGAAACCCAACTTGTGAGAGGTCATCTGCGTGACCCACGTAGATCACTGAAAATTCCTGTGAAGGCTCTGGCTTTGACCTGGTGAGGATTGCGTAAACAGCTGGTTCTTTTGGGGGAGTCCAGCCGGCAAGAGTGCGGGGACCCTCGAATGCATAACCGGCCAAACTACCGAGTCGAATCACTGCAGGTCACTATCCAGATCGCCATAGTCCTCGTCCTCACCGAGGGTTTCCGCTCGGGTAACCGGCCATAAAGGCAGCGAAGTCTGTCCCACCGCCTGAGTGAATTGTTGGATTGCTTTATCGGCCGCTTCACTCGAGGTATCAGCTTCCACAACTATCTGTGCGCCATAACCCATGGTGCCGTAGCCCGAGGCGATTCCATTCAAACCCGCGACGGCATCGGCTAATTCAACGACTTCTTCGAGGGTGACTTCGCGGTCACCCTCTGCTTGGATAGAAACACTGAATCTCACGCTTACCCCACTTTCGAGAGTCGATTGGCCAGTCGCTCAAGGCTAGCAAGATTGTGACCTGAGTACACCTCGTCTATATAAGGTTCAGCAACAATCATGCCAAGGGATGCGGGCACATAATCCACAACATCGCCCTTATGCGGATTAACCCAGATAACTCGGTAAGCAATTCGCGAAAGACTTTCCATGGCTTGAGACAAAGCCGCCGGCTCGCCCCGGTCAAGTCCATCTGAGCAGATGACAACAACTGCACCACGACCTAGTCGGGACCGCCGAGCATCTTTGGTGAATGACTTGATCGAGTCACCAATGCGAGTGCCACCATCCCAGTCGAATACCGATTCGCCAGCTAGGCGCATTGCTTCATCAGGGTTGCGGCGATCCAGGGAGCGCGTGATCCGGGTGAGACGAGTGCCAAAGCAAAACACATCAACTTTGGCATTGGCGCGCCGCGCACAATACGCAAACTGCAGGAGGTTGCGGGAGTAGTCGGCCATTGAGCCCGAAACATCAAGGATCAGCACCAATGGACGCAACTTGTTCTTTCGCTTCTTGTAAGCGAGGTCGCGGGGTTCACCAAGTTTGCGCATGCTCTCGCGCACCATGCGTCGAAGATCTAGGCGGGCGGCTTTACGACTGCGAGTGGTTCGGTGGGTTCGGCGCACAGGTGGGGTAACGCGCATCCGGGAGATGAGTTT
>CAITYI010000105.1 GCA_903896585.1 uncultured bacterium | reverse complement strand
TGCACCGGGCTTGCGCACACCGCGTAGCGACATGCACATGTGCTCCGCTTCAACAATCACAATGGCACCACGGGGTTCAAGGATCCGCATGATCGAGTTGGCAATCTGCGAAGTGAGACGTTCCTGAACCTGGGGACGGTGGGCAAAGACATCGGCGACTCGAGCCAACTTTGACAGACCGGTAATGCGACCATTTACATTTGGGATATACCCAATGTGCGCCACACCATAAAACGGAAGCAGGTGATGCTCACACATGCTACTGATTCGAATGTCTTTGACAATCACAAGTTCATCGTGACCTAAATCAAAAGTGGTCGTGAGGACTTCATCGGCACTCTGATGCAGACCGCCAAAAATTTCGGCATAGCCGCGAGCCACCCGAGCAGGGGTATCCACCAGGCCATCGCGATCAGGGTTCTCGCCAATAGCAATCAATAGATCTCTGATTGCTTTTTCCACACCCGCATGGTTGTAAGGGGCAACAGCAATCGGATCAGGAATGCTGATCGGATTGATGTCGCTCATGGCGCTATTGAACTAGATAACTGTCTCTGGGGATTCCGGAGCCTGAGATTCGGCAACCACAACCTCGACAGATCTTTTCTCCACCGGTGCACGTTCGAGTTCGGCAACTTCCACCGGCCCACGTAAGTCTGGTGCCCGGCGCGCGGAGCCAGTCCATGCATGACGAGGCTCCCGCAGGTTCAACTCGCGGAATATTTCTTCGATCTCGAACTTGTCTAGGGTCTCGCGCTCCATGAGCGCCACCACAATTGCATCGAGTGCATCACGATTTGCCACCAAGAGGTCATAGGCCTCTTGGTGAGCTGACTCAATGAATGCACGCACTTCTTCATCAATGGCAGCGGCAACTTCCTCGGAGAAATCGCGGGTGTGGCCCATGTCGCGACCCATGAACACCTCTCCACTTTCCTTGCCGTACTTGATAGCGCCAAGACGCTCGGTCATGCCGTACTGCATGACCATGGCGCGAGCAACGGCGGTTGCTTTCTCAATGTCATTTGAAGCACCCGTTGTTGGGTCGTGGAAAATTAGTTCCTCGGCGGCACGACCACCGAGCATGTACGCCAACTGATTGAGCATCTGGCTTCGCGTGGTGGAGTACTTCTCTTGGTCCGGCAACACCATGGTGTAACCGAGTGCGCGACCGCGAGGCATGATCGTGATTTTGTGTACGGGATCGTTACCGGGCAGGGCGGCAGCAACAAGAGCGTGGCCCGCTTCGTGGTAGGCGGTGATCAAACGTTCTTCGTGATCCATGACCCGAGTGCGCTTTTGTGGACCGGCAATCACGCGATCGATCGCTTCATCCATGATCACGTTATTGATTTCGGTTTCACCACCGCGGGCGGTGAGCAACGCTGCTTCGTTCAAGACATTAGCGAGATCGGCGCCGGTGAAACCTGGGGTGCGACGCGCCACGGCCATGAGATCAACTTCGGGCAGGATCGGCTTGCCCTTGGCATGTACCTTCAAAATTTCAAAACGGCCATTGAGATCGGGACGCTCGACACTTATTTGTCGGTCAAAGCGACCCGGGCGCAGAAGTGCCGGATCCAGAATGTCGGGGCGGTTGGTGGCCGCAATCATGATGACGCCACCGGAGACATCAAAGCCGTCCATCTCCACGAGCATCTGGTTCAGGGTTTGCTCACGTTCATCGTGACCGCCACCCATGCCGGCACCGCGATGGCGACCAACAGCGTCAATTTCATCCATGAAAATAATGGCAGGCGCATTTGCTTTGGCCTGCTCAAAAAGATCACGGACCCGGCTTGCACCCACTCCGACAAACATTTCCACAAAATCAGAGCCGGAAATGGAGTAGAACGGAACACCCGCTTCACCTGCCACAGCTCGTGCGAGCAAAGTCTTGCCCGTGCCGGGCGGACCGTAGAGCAAAACACCCTTAGGGATTTTGGCGCCAACCGCTTTGAACCGCTCGGGATCGGCCAGGAAGTCCTTTATTTCCTCGAGTTCTTCGACGGCTTCATCCGCTCCTGCGACATCGGCAAAGGTTGTCTGCGGCATGTCTTTTGTGATCATCTTCGCTTTGGACTTGCCGAAGTTCATGATCCGCGATCCGCCGCCCTGCATTTGGCTGAAGATAAACACCATGATCAGTACGAGCAAAATAAATGGGAGGAGGGAAACAAGTAAAGTAACGAGGATATTTTCACTGGGCACAACTACGTTGTAGCCGCCGGGCAAAGCTCCCGAGTCTGCTTTGAGTTGCAGCATTTCCTGCAGGACCACACCCTGCCCGGTGACATAGGTGGAGCGAACAGTGTCACCGTTTTTCAAGACCAGCTCGAGTACTTGATCGCGATCGGTAATGGTGGCGGTGTCCACATTGCCAGAGCTGATTTCCGAGATAGCCACACTGGTGTCAATTTGCTCCGGCGCACCCGCACCGGAAATCAGGCTGGACCCCACGAGCACAAAAATCACTGCCATGGCAATCCAGAAGAAGGGCCCGCGCAGGATTCGCTTGAAATTCACTTCCTCACGGTACTACGCGCCCACGGGGGCATCTGACCCGATACCGAGGGTTATGCCAACGGCGAAAGGCGCGCCCGTGGGCCAGAAGTAGTGGGAATCTCAGGATGTGTAGACATGCGGGGCCAGGGTTGCCACACACCGAAGGTTCCGGTACTTCTGGGAATAGTCCAGGCCATAGCCGACCACGAACTCATTCGGGATATCAAAGCCCACATATTTGGCGTTGACCGGGACTTTCATGGCATCCGGTTTGCGCAGCAGGGTGAATACTTCAATGGACTTGGGCTTGCGTGACCCTAGGTTTTTAATCAACCAGGTCAACGTGAGACCAGAATCGAGAATGTCCTCGACCAAGATCACATGGCGACCCTCGATATTGGCATCAAGATCCTTGAGGATCCGCACTACGCCGCTAGAAGTGGTGCCGGAGCCATAAGAGGAGACGGCCATCCAGTCCATTTCCACATGGCGGGGCATGGCTCGCGCTAAATCCGCCATGACCATGACGGCACCTTTAAGAACACCCACGAAAAGAACTTCTTCGTCCGGGTAATCAGCATGGATGGTGTCCGCCAGCTCTTGGATGCGACCGATTAATTGCTCTTCTGTTAACAGCACGTGTTCAAGGTCGGCAGCGAGGTGGGCAGAATCCATACTGTTCTCCTCTTGTTTCGAAGACATTAGGTTGAGGGGTAGAAACTTAGCCTGTCCTGCTCGCGGGCGACACACACACCCAATGGCAGCGCAATGACTCCTTGCCCATGCCAGTCAGTGATCAGAGCTTCGATTGCCTGTACGTGGTTGTACGTCAGTGGTGAGGATTCCCGCTCCACGGCAGCGCACCCTGAATACATTCGACGAATCACGCGACTTCGGACTGCTTGTGGAAGTTTGGCAAGGGAATTGATGTCCACCTGCTGTTCACTACCTACCGAAAGCTCCTGCACTACAAGAAAATCTGATGCGAGCTGCTCAAGTGCGGTGTCATCGGATCGGGCAAGCTCCGCGGTGCGCACCAAACTCGCCACCAATCCGGGGCCGAAATCTTCGGTTAAGCGCTGCATATGTTCGCGCATGCGCACCCGCGCGAAATCATGGCTCAGATTGTGTGGATCGACCCACGGAGTAATTCCCAACGGAGTGAGCAACTCCGGTACGGCCACTTCGATCTCGGCACGCGTGTTTGCGAGAAAGGGCCGGTACCAAGGGTGATCAACCGCGGCCATGGCGCTCAGTGAGTGAGTGCCGGCACCGCGCAGTAATCGCAGCAGCACGGTCTCGGCCTGGTCGTTTGCCGTGTGCCCGAGCAGAATCGGTGCCCCCTTGGCTGCGCCGATCAGCGCCTCCCGGCGCGCTTGGCGAGCAGCAGCTTCCATGCCGCCC
>CAITYI010000104.1 GCA_903896585.1 uncultured bacterium | reverse complement strand
TGCAAAGCGCCCGTGGAGTTTCACCGAGTTCAGGCGGTTCATTAACCTGCCCTTGCAGATCACCAGCGTGGCACTCGGGGTGGGTATTGGTGCGCTTACCTGGTTGCGCGGTAGCCCGAACTTTCAACGAGATCCGTGGCTAATCCTGCGACCATTATTTGATTCCCTCACCCTGCCGCACTACATCGCGGCCATTGCACTACTCGTTTTGTTCATTGTCACAATCCGACTTGGGCGAACCGATGCCCGCGGGCCCATCCTGTTATTTCTAGCAATGGGAGGCATGGCCGTCCTCTTTGCAGTGTTAAGCCTTGTTCAGAGTTACTGGATTCTCCCCCGCCAATTCATTGCTTCACAGGCGATCATGACGGTCGCCGTTGTCTGGGGAATCGGGCAGGCATTGAAGGCCACACCTCGCAAGGAACAAAGGATTTTGGCCAGTATCTTCGGATTCATTATTCTGCTTGGTGCAGGCCGTGCGGTTATTCAACAGGTGGATAGCCTGCAGGATTGGGAAAACAACGGTTTCCCGATTGCCGGCAATCCAGGCGATGCCGCATTCCACGGCATCGATGTTGGGCCAGCAAATCAGAACGCAATTGACGGTGGTCCTGTACTGCCAGAATTCAAGTTTTTTTATGACCAGCCCCGTTATGGGCCGGGAGAAGAACCCAGCCAGCCATGAACAAGCGCGATCTCGGCGCCATTGCCGGTATCACCATTTTTGTTTTCCTCGCTGCCCGCATGTGGACCGGGCTAGACACCCCGGACTCAAGTTTTTATACCTCCCTCGCTCTTTTTGGCGATCAAATTACCGACCGGGCGCCATTTGATTCCTACTACTGGACTCGGCTCGGTTATATCGCCCCGGTCATGGTGCTGACCTCACTCACCTCACCTGAGATCGGTTTCGCGATCTACCGCTTCATTTTGATCGCCGTCATCGTTGCCAGTATTAACTCGATACTTCAAAGATTTGCACCCAGCGCAACAACACTCACTCGCACCTACCTCACCACCGCCGCGGCAACCAGCACGGTAATCCTGAGCTACCTGGGTAACCCGTATCTGACCGGTTTCATACTTGCCGCAACGTGTGCCGTGATTGCTTTGGTCGCAACTCGACACATCGGTTTATTGATTCTGGCCGGCGCGATTGTGGGGTGGTCGGCACAGGTCAATCCTGCTGGTTCAATTTTGGTGGCCACTCTTTTCGTTGCCACCGCCCTTTTTCATCAGCAACGATTGCGTGCGTATCTGTATTCCGCATTAGCCGCTATCGCGGTTTTTCTCGCTTTTATTGGAATCGGGATGCTCTTCTTCCCGGGGCTGAGTTGGTGGGAAACATTTAATGCAACTCGCGAAATGAATCTCAGTGATTTCGCGAGTACGTCACTGGTGTGGTTGACCGATATCTCTCTCCTTGTACCACTGGCCGTACTTGTTCTTGCCATCGCTTTGTGGTGGACAGATCGAACTAACAATGCATACAGATTCGCGTTCGTTATCTCGAGTGTCACCCTGGGTTTTTTCCTCGTGTTCTCACCTCTCATGGGTGGGATTGCCTTGGAGGCACCCATGTATCAAGCGATGCTGTGGCCACCAGCCATGATTGCTGCGGTCCTACTTTTCAGCACGCTGCGAGTTCAGCAATGGTGGATTTACGTCCTCAGCATT
>CAITYI010000103.1 GCA_903896585.1 uncultured bacterium | reverse complement strand
TGGCATCCTGGGTCGCTATGAACTCGAGCAGCGAGTCCGCACCATTGGCGGCTTTGCTCCGACAGAGAATGCTAACTTCAATGACAACGTCAATGTTGTCTATTCGAAGTTGCTCTCCGACGAACAACGCTATGAGTTCGGAGATGTTCTCAACGCCACAACGGTGGTTGTGGATCCTCTGAACGCAATGTTGGCTCGGTTGGATTCCACCGTTGGAAGTACAACAGCACGTTACCCAGCTAACCCCAAGGCCGTTGCGATCGTTAACGCGCTCGCTGCACCTAAGGGTACCTACAGCGTTCCCACGTTGATGATCTCTGACACCTTCGACCAGATTGTCCCTTCGGGCAACCAAGGAGCTTTCATGGACAAGGTGACAGCCTCCTACGGAAAGATGAACAAGAAGACGCGCGGTGACTTCAAGGTCGCGTCCTTCTACACCATCCCACCGGAAGACGGTTGGACCAAGTTCGCACCCGGTGGTAAGGCACCTGATGCAGCGCTCTCAATTGCTGCACTTGGTAACTCGGGTCTTGGGCACTGTGTCTACACAACGGAGCAGATTCTTGGAGCTGTTCGTGGCCTCAATGCCATGGTCAACGCTAAGACCTCTGCAAAGGTTGTTGCAGCCAGGCGGATCGTGTACGCGGTACCTGGCGTGAATAACGATCGCATGTTCCTTCCAGATCCATTGAAGAAGCCACTTCTGGCTCGCTAAATCTGTAACGAGAAGTTGTGGGGTTGACCTTCGGGTCGGCCCCACAACTTTTTTGTGGGCAACGCCCACCCCCCTTCACCGCCGTCAACTGGTCAGGGGTAAGTTTCGCTCTACCAAAGACCGCAGGTCACGAATAACTCATTTTGAGTTGTTCGTTGAAAGCCCCACAAAGTGGGCGGCCCGCGCAGGTGACCGAAGTAAGGCCCAGTTTTTTGCTGGTCCGCACGCCTCGAGCGCCCTGCGCCGGGGCGTTTTTCTGTGTGAGGGATCGACCTGTGGAATATCAGGAAAGGAGCAACATGGCAAAGCCCAATAAGGCAAGCACAGTTGCTGAGATCGCTGAGCATTTCCGCGGATCAAATGCGGCAGTGCTCACCGAGTACCGCGGGTTGAGTGTCGCGCAAATGAAGAACTTGCGTCGCGCACTGGGCTCAGAGGTCACCTATGCTGTGGTGAAGAACACCCTCACCAAGATTGCTGCGCACGATGCCGGAGTTACCGGTCTTGATGCACTGCTTGAAGGACCGAGTGCCATTGCATTCGTTTCCGGAGATCCGGTTGACGCTGCACGCGGTATTCGCGACTTTGCAAAAGACAACCCCGCACTTGTGATCAAGGGCGGAATCATGGATGGCGCAGTGCTCAGTGCTGCGGATATCACCAAACTTGCCAACCTTGAACCACGCGAAGTGTTGCTGGCCAAGTTGGCTGGGGCAATGAAGGCCAAGCAGTCACAGGCTGCCGCGCTTTTCGCTGCACCACTATCCAAGACAGCACGAACCTTGGCTGCACTACAGAGCAAACTCGAATCACAACCAGGTGCAGCAGCTGCTGCTCCAGTAGAACAGGCTCCGGCCCCAGCTGCTGAAGAAACCGAAGTTGTAGTAGAGGAAGTTGCATCTGAAGATATTGCATCTGAAGAGATTGCACCTGACGAAGTTGCACCTGAAGATGTAGTCATTACCGAAGAAGAAACCCCCGAGGGCTAAAGCCCACCCGGCCCTCGGCCGGAATTATTGAAAGGAAAGCCATCATGGCGAAAATGACAACCGATCAACTCCTGGACGCATTCAAGGAAATGACTCTTCTTGAGCTCTCCGAGTTTGTCTCTGCATTCGAAGAAACATTTGACGTTACTGCTGCTGCACCAATGGCAATGGCTGTTGCTGCACCCGCTGGTGGCGGCGATGCTGGTGCTGCTGCTGAGCAAGATGAATTCGACCTCATGCTTGATTCAGATGGCGGAAACAAGATTGCAGTGATCAAGGAAGTTCGTGCACTCACCAACCTCGGGCTCAAAGAAGCCAAGGATCTGGTCGAGTCCGCTCCGGTCGCGGTCTTGGAGAAGGTCAACAAGGAAACAGCCGAAAAGGGCAAAGAAGCCCTCGAAGGCGTTGGCGCCAAGGTCTCGCTCAAGTAATTGGGCACATTCTGATCAAATGGGGCGGCCTTCGGGCCGCCCCATTTGAGTAGCTGGCGGGTATTTGAATCACAAAATGGTCACGAGAGTGGCAAAACCCCGCGGCCGGCTTGACCTTTTCTGAAAAAGGGGTCATGATTCAAGCACACGAAAGTGTGAAATTTAGTTGTGAACGCTCCGAGAAACGATGACCCAAAGGACCCTGGGACTTGCTGTCGGCCCCCAGGCCTGCACCGGTCGAGGGATTTCGGACCGCACTCAGACGGCCCCTTGCCAGGGACCCCGTTAGACAGCGGCTTGCCTGATCAGGTATGCTGCTACTTTGCGCTGTCTCCACAAATTTGAGCCTAGGTTGCTGAGGTCGTTATCCCGCGGGAGCTTTTCCCTTCGGAATTGACGCATTTGACAATGGAGGCTTATTTGGAGTGTCAGCGCTTTGGCCCGCAGCGCACTGGAAGGATTCGTCTTGGCATCCCACGACGTCACCCCGCTCTCTCCCTCACTACACCGAGCATCATTCGCCAAAATTCGCGAGCCACTCGCGGTACCGGATCTCCTCCGGTTGCAGACAGCCAGCTTTGACTGGCTGCTAGGTAACGAGAAGTGGCAGAAGGTAGTTGCAGCTGCACTCGCGGCAGGCAACACCGAAATTCCACAGGTTTCGGGTTTGACCGAAATCTTCGAAGAAATTTCACCGATCGAGGACTTCGCGGGCATGATGTCGCTGTCCTTCCGCGACCACCGCTTTGAACCACCGAAATACACGGTGGAGCAGTGCAAGGACAAAGACTTTACATATTCGGCCCCACTGTTCGTCACAGCCGAGTTCACCAATAGCGACACCGGTGAAATCAAGTCCCAGACAGTGTTCATGGGTGAGTTCCCCCTCATGACCGACAAGGGCACATTTGTGATCAACGGCACCGAGCGCGTTGTTGTTTCGCAGTTGGTTCGTTCGCCGGGTGTGTATTTTGAGCGCTCGGTCGACAAGGCGACCGACAAAGATGTTTATATTGCCAAAATCATTCCAAGCCGCGGCGCCTGGCTGGAGTTTGAGATTGACAAAAAGGATCTGGTGGCGGTGCGTGTTGACCGCAAGCGCAAGCAGCCGGTAACAGTGCTGCTCAAGGCCCTGGGCATGACCAGCGATGAAATCCGGGCGCGCTTTGGCCAATATGAAACATTCATGGCTACCTTCGACAAGGACCACATTGAGTCACAGGATGACGCCCTCTTGGACATTTACCGCAAGTTGCGTCCAGGTGAACCACCCACCCTGGAGAATGCTCGCAACCTGATTGAGAACTTCTACTTCAATCCCAAGCGCTATGACACCGCGAAGGTTGGTCGTTACAAGATCAACCGCAAGCTCGGTTTGGAAATGCCACTCGAGCAGAACACTCTGACCCTCGAGGACATTGTTTCCACCATTGAGTATCTCGTGCGTTTGCACGCGGGGGATACCACCATGGAAACTCCACGTGGCGAGGTCGTTGTTGAAACCGACGATATTGATCACTTTGGCAATCGCCGCTTGCGCACTGTTGGTGAGTTGATTCAAAACCAGATTCGTACGGGTCTTTCCCGCATGGAGCGGGTTGTGCGCGAGCGCATGACCACCCAGGATGTTGAAGCAATCACCCCGCAAACCCTTATCAACATCCGTCCGGTTGTTGCATCTATCAAGGAGTTCTTTGGAACTTCACAGCTATCTCAGTTCATGGACCAGACCAACCCGCTGGCGGGCCTGACCCACAAGCGTCGCCTATCTGCACTGGGACCGGGCGGACTTTCCCGGGAGCGCGCTGGCTTTGAAGTCCGCGATGTCCACCCATCCCATTACGGTCGCATGTGTCCGATTGAAACACCTGAAGGCCCGAACATTGGTCTGATCGGATCACTGGCAACCTATGGCCGCATCTCACCATTCGGTTTCGTTGAAACCCCGTACCGCAAGGTGATCAATGGCCGCGTTCTGGACGAGGTCCAGTACCTGACCGCCGATGAAGAAGACATGCACATCATTGCCCAGGCAAACACCCCCATTGAAGCTGATGGCACCATGACCGGCGATCGCGTTCTCGTTCGTGTCAAAGGCGGTGAGGTCGAATACGATCGCCCCGATGAAGTTGACTTCATGGACGTCTCACCACGCCAGTTGTGGTCGGTTGCCACCGCCATGATTCCATTCTTGGAACATGACGATGCCAACCGCGCACTCATGGGTTCGAACATGCAGCGCCAAGCTGTTCCATTGCTGCGGGCCCAGGCACCGCTTGTGGGAACGGGCATGGAATTCCGGGCTGCCTACGATGCCGGTGACATTGTTATTGCCCAGAAGCCGGGTGCGGTCAAAGAAGTTTCCGCCGATCTGGTCGAGGTTGCCAACGACGATGGCACCTACACCAGTTACAAGCTGGAGAAATTCCGTCGTTCCAATCAAGGCACCTGCTTTAATCAGCGCCCGATTGTTGCTGCCGGACAACACGTGGAAGCCGGAGAAGTTCTCGCCGATGGTCCATCGACCGAACTTGGCGAAATGGCCCTCGGCAAGAACCTGCTCGTGGCATTTATGTCATGGGAGGGCCACAACTACGAGGACGCCATCATTTTGAGCCAGCGACTGGTCCAAGACGATGTCCTTTCCTCCATTCACATTGAAGAGCATGAAATCGATGCTCGCGACACCAAGTTGGGCCCTGAGGAAATCACTCGCGATATTCCGAATGTGTCCGAAGAAGTGCTCGCCGATCTTGATGATCTGGGAATCATTCGCGTTGGTGCAGATGTTGTACCGGGCGATGTCCTCGTGGGCAAGGTGACACCCAAGGGTGAAACCGAACTTACACCGGAAGAACGTTTGCTCCGGGCAATCTTTGGTGAGAAGGCTCGCGAGGTTCGCGATACATCATTGAAGGTTCCCCACGGTGAGTCCGGCAAGATTATTGCGGTTCGCGTCTTTGACATTGACGAAGGCGATGAACTCCCACCCGGCGTGACCAAGTTGGTGCGGGTGTATATCGCCCAAAAGCGCAAGATCACCGAGGGCGACAAGCTCGCTGGTCGTCACGGTAACAAGGGTGTTATTGCCAAGATTCTTCCGCAAGAAGATATGCCGTTCTTGGAAGATGGAACCCCTGTTGACATCGTGCTCAATCCACTTGGTGTTCCCGGCCGCATGAACATCGGTCAGATTCTTGAAACACATTTGGGTTGGGCGGCTGCCACCGGGTGGAATGTTGACGTTACCGACCCGCGGGCTGTGCGCTTGCCGGATGCTGTCAAGTCGGTTCCGCCGGGCACCAAAATCGCAACACCGGTCTTTGACGGTGCGCGTGAAGAGGAATTGTCACTGGTACTCGAATCGACAATCCCGACAGCCGATGGTCTGACACTGGTGAACCCCAATGGCAAAGCCAATCTGTTTGATGGCCGTACCGGTGAACCTATTCCTGGCGAAATTGCCGTGGGTTACATCTACATCCTGAAGCTTCTCCACTTGGTTGACGACAAGATCCACGCTCGCTCAACCGGCCCGTACTCCATGATCACCCAACAGCCACTCGGAGGTAAGGCGCAGTTCGGTGGCCAGCGCTTCGGTGAAATGGAAGTGTGGGCGTTGGAGGCATACGGCGCCGCTTACGCACTGCAGGAACTTCTCACCATTAAGTCAGACGATGTCCTCGGACGCGTCAAGGTGTACGAAGCAATTGTCAAGGGTGAAAACATCCCTGAACCCGGTATCCCGGAATCGTTCAAGGTTTTGGTCAAGGAAATGCAGTCCTTGTGCCTCAATGTTGAAGTCCTGTCCAAGGACGGTGTCGCTATTGAAATGAAAGACAGCGACGACGACGTATTCCGTGCAGCTGAAGAACTCGGAATTGATCTCTCTCGCCGTGAGCCCAGCAGCGTTGACGAGCTCTAACTACTACCTCACCCGAATTATTCGAATCGAACGAAGGACACTCCCGTGCTAGACGTTAACTTCTTTGACGAATTGCGAATCGGTCTTGCCACGGCAGACGATATTCGAACTTGGTCATACGGTGAAGTCAAGAAGCCAGAGACCATCAACTACCGCACTCTCAAGCCGGAGAAAGATGGCTTGTTCTGCGAGAAGATCTTCGGACCTACTCGTGACTGGGAGTGCTATTGCGGTAAGTACAAGCGCGTGCGCTTCAAGGGAATTATTTGCGAGCGTTGTGGAGTAGAGGTAACTCGCGCCAAGGTTCGTCGGGAGCGCATGGGTCACATTGAACTGGCCGCCCCCGTCACCCACATCTGGTACTTCAAGGGTGTCCCGAGTCGGTTGGGCTATCTCCTGGACCTCGCACCCAAGGATCTAGAAAAGGTCATCTACTTCGCTGCGTACATGATCACGTGGGTGGACGAAGAAGGCCGCCACGAAGCCCTGCCTTCCCTGGAGAATCAACTCAGCGTCGAGAAGAAGCAAATCGCCAAGCGTCGCGATGCCGACCTTGAAGCCCGCGCCCAGAAAATGGAAGCGGATCTTGCTGAACTGGAAACTGATGGAGCAAAGAGTGAAGTGCGCCGCAAGGTCAAGGAGTCGGGGGAGCGGGAACTCGCCGCCCTTCGCCGCCGTGCCGACCAGGAAATTGAGCGCCTCGATCGGGTCTTTGATCGTTTCCGCACCCTGAAGGTCCAAGACCTCGAAGGTGACGAAATGTTGTTCCGCGAAATGCGGGATCGCTATGGCCGCTGGTTCGACGGTGGCATGGGTGCCGCAGCAATTGAAAAGCGTCTAGAGTCATTTGACCTTGAAGCCGAATCAATTGCCCTTCGCGAGATCATTGCAACCGGCAAGGGGCAGAAGAAGACTCGTGCCCTCAAGCGCCTCAAGTTGGTGAATGCATTCAAGAACACGACGAACTCGCCCATGGGCATGGTTTTGAATGCCGTACCCGTGATCCCACCGGATCTTCGGCCCATGGTTCAACTTGACGGTGGACGTTTCGCCACCAGTGATCTCAATGATCTCTACCGTCGCGTGATCAACCGTAACAATCGCCTCAAGCGCCTATTGGATCTTGGCGCCCCGGAGATCATCGTGAATAACGAAAAGCGCATGCTGCAGGAAGCTGTGGATGCCCTCTTTGACAACGGTCGTCGTGGTCGTCCGGTGACCGGTCCAGGTAACCGTGCTCTTAAGTCTCTCTCTGACATGCTCAAGGGCAAGCAGGGTCGCTTCCGTCAAAACTTGCTAGGCAAGCGGGTGGATTACTCCGGCCGTTCCGTGATTGTTGTTGGACCGCAGCTCAAGTTGCACCAGTGTGGTCTGCCCAAGCAAATGGCGCTCGAACTGTTCAAGCCGTTTGTCATGAAGCGCTTGGTTGATCTCAATCATGCTCAGAACATCAAGAGTGCCAAGCGCATGGTGGAGCGTTCGCGTCCCGTTGTGTGGGATGTCCTCGAAGAAGTAATTCGTGAGCATCCGGTACTTCTCAATCGCGCGCCCACCCTGCACCGCTTGGGTATTCAAGCCTTCGAACCACAACTCATTGAAGGTAAAGCCATTCAGATTCACCCACTCGTGTGCACGGCGTTTAACGCTGACTTCGACGGTGATCAGATGGCCGTCCACGTGCCGCTGTCCGCGGAAGCACAGGCTGAAGCCCGAATCTTGATGCTCTCGAGCAACAACATTCTGTCCCCGGCCAATGGTCGCCCGATCACCACACCGACCCAGGACATGGTTCTCGGTATTTACTCCTTGACCACCATGACACCTGAATCCAAGGATCTCCCGGACTCAGACCTTCCGGCGTACTCCTCGGTGGCGGAAGCGGTCATGGCATTTGACGGCGGATCGCTCCCGCTTGGAGCCAAGACCAAGATTCGGATTCACAATTTCACGCCACCATTGGGCTACGAAGTTCCTGAAGGTTGGGAATTCGGACAACCGTTGATCATGGTGACAACTCTTGGTCGGGCGTTGTTCAATGAAGCCCTTCCCGTGGACTATCCGTATGTCAATGAAAAAGTTGACAAGAAGGTTCTTGGCGCAACAGTGAACCGACTTTCTGAGATGTACCCCAAGATCGAGGTTGCTGAAACCCTCGATCAACTCAAAGGACTGGGATTCCACTGGGCTTCGCGCTCCGGCGTCACTATTTCCATCTCGGATGTAGTCGCACCACCGGAAAAGGCCGCACTGGTTTCCTTGGCCGAAGACAAAGATGCCAAGGTCCAGCAGCAATATGAAAAGGGTCTGATCACCGACTCTGAGCGCCGCCAGGAACTTATTGAGATCTGGACACGTGCGACCGATGAAATCGCCAAGGCCATGCAGGAGAACTTCCCTGAGGCCAACCCGGTTCACATCATGGTCGACTCCGGTGCCCGCGGTAACTACATGCAGGTCCGCCAGATCGCCGGCATGCGTGGACTGGTGGCCAACCCGAAGGGTGAGATTATTCCTCGACCCATCAAGGCCAACTTCCGCGAAGGCCTCACCGTGCTGGAGTACTTCATTTCCACCCACGGTGCTCGAAAGGGTCTCGCCGACACTGCATTGCGTACCGCTGACTCCGGGTACCTCACCCGTCGTTTGGTTGACGTGTCACAGGATGTAATTGTTCGCGAAGTTGATTGCGGAACCGAACGTGGTGCCGAGATCGCTATTGCCGAATTGGTAGATGGCCGGTTGCGAGCTCTCGAAAACCTTGACACAGCACTTGTGTCCCGGGTGCTGGCTCGAGACGTTGTAGTAGATGGCAAGACGGTCGGAACCGCAGGTGAGGAACTTGATATTCCACGCCTTGATGAACTGATTGCTGTCGGCGCCGACAAGGTGCGCGTGCGCACCGTACTCACGTGTGAAAGCCATGTGGGTACCTGCGCAATGTGCTACGGCCGTTCCATGGCAACCGGAAAATTGGTGGACGTTGGTGAGGCAGTGGGTATTGTTGCCGCGCAGTCCATTGGAGAGCCCGGAACACAGCTCACCATGCGTACCTTCCACACCGGCGGTGTTGCTGGAGACGACATCACTCATGGTCTTCCTCGCGTGGTGGAACTCTTCGAGGCCCGCACACCCAAGGGCGTTGCTCCGATCAGTGAGGTTGCTGGTCGGGTGCGTTTTGAAGATGCTGAGAAGCTCCGCAAGATTGTGATCACCCCGGACGATGGCACCGAAGAAGTCGAATACTCGGTGTCCAAGCGCTCGCGCATGTTGGTGGAAGACGGACAAACTGTTGCCGTTGGACATCAACTGGTGGTTGGTGCGGTTGATCCCAAGCAGGTTCTTCGAATTTTGGGTCAGCGTGCGGTTCAGCTTCACCTGGTTGATCAGGTGCAAGAGGTCTACCGCTCACAGGGTGTGTCCATCCATGACAAGCACATTGAGGTAATTGTTCGCCAGATGCTCAAGCGCATCACCGTTATCGAATCGGGCGACTCCAACTTCCTCGCTGGTGAACTTGTTGAGCGTGGTGTCTTTGAAGCCGAGAACCGTCGGGTAGTGGCCACCGGTGGCACACCGGCATCGGGTCGTCCCGAACTCATGGGAATCACCAAGGCTTCCTTGGCAACCGAGTCGTGGCTATCTGCTGCCTCGTTCCAGGAGACCACCCGGGTCCTCACCGATGCAGCAATCTCGGCCAAGAGTGATCCGC
This sequence comes from uncultured bacterium, assembly GCA_903896585.1. GTDB lineage: Bacteria > Actinomycetota > Actinomycetes > S36-B12 > S36-B12 > UBA4592. The sequence goes on along the minus strand of CAITYI010000103.1, from coordinate 728 downwards.
TGCTGGGTCTGAAGGAGAATGTGATTCTCGGTAAGTTGATTCCTGCGGGAACAGGTATGCCGATCTACCGCAATATCAAGGTCGAGCCCACCGAGGAAGCAAAAGCCGCCATGTACGCATCCTTCACCGGCTACGACGACATGGAATACACCTCATTCGGTGAATCAGGCGGCGAGGCAGTGGCACTCGAGGAATTCGAGTTCCGGGGCTTCTAAAGTTCCCCCACTGCTGCACAGTGGATTAATTCACCAGAGGGGGCCGCGGAAATGCGTGGCCCCCTCTGGTATCTCCAGCAGAAATGTGACCCTCGGAGTAGTCGTTTTTTGGTAGAGTGAAGTAAATAACCACACAAGGGAGCCCCATGTCCGAGGAAGAAGTATTCGTAGCCCAACCAATTTATGCGCCACCAAAGCCCACGGTGGACCAGAACGGAAACCCAATCAGCCCCAAGTCCCGCCTGGCCGCGGCCCTCTTGGCCTGGTTTCTCGGTATCTTTGGGATCCACCGCTTTTATGTCGGCAAGGTCGGCACGGGAATTCTCATGATCGTCACCCTTGGTGGCTTGGGAATTTGGGTCCTCATCGACTTCATCGTGATCCTGGTCGGTTCGTTCCGCGACAAAGAAGGTCGATTGCTGCTCAACTGGTCGTGATCCGCTGGGATTAAGTTGCTGACGGGGCGTAACCTGAGCACATGAGTAATCAGGATCCCGAAGGGAACAACCAAGA
>CAITYI010000102.1 GCA_903896585.1 uncultured bacterium | reverse complement strand
TAAGGAAACTTCAGCCGTTATAACTGTTTTCGCTGCCTCTAGATAGTTGATTGATTCTTGAATCCGATCCGCTAACCGCGGTGTCATGGGCTTCATCAGGGGATCTGAAAAACTAGCGGACACCAAATTTTGGATATTCCCAAAGGCGGTGATTAAAGAAGCTGCTGTTTTTTCACCAATTCCAGGGACCCCGGGCAGTCCGTCGCTCGGATCACCCCGAAGTACGGCGTAATCCACATACTGCTCAACTGTGACACCGAATCGCGATAGTACGTCTTCTGGACCAAGAATCGGCCACCCATCAACACCTCCAGTGGTCTGAAGGAGCATCGAAGTCTGGTCACTGACTACTTGCATCAAGTCCTTATCACTGGTCACGATTAGGTTGGCTTGTTTGCTTTGTGCGGCCACCGAAGCGATGACATCGTCGGCTTCGAAGTTCTCGAAACCGATTCTCGCAATGCCGCACGCGTCCAGAATCTGTGAAATAGCCTGAATTTGCGGCCCCAGAGTGTCTGGCAGTTCTTCGTTAAGTTGGGCCGCATTTTCAACGTCAGTCCCAAAACTGGCTAATTCTGGATCCGTTGTGAGTTGTAGTCGGTGGGTCTTGTAGGAAGGCATGAGAGCCACTCGCCATTCAGGTCGCCAGTCGGTATCCCAAGCCGCTACCAAACCCGAGGGGGAGTGGATGTTCACCATCTTGGTGAGCATGGACAGAAAGCCCCGAATAGCATTATTCGGATGCCCACCGGGAGCGGTCAATTTCTCGGGTAAGGCATAAAAAGCCCGGTAGTACAGCGTTGCCGTGTCGAGAATCAGCAATGGAACTGTCACTCGGCCAGTATCGCATTGCGCTGCATGGATCCCGGGTTAATCTGTACCCATGTCTGGATCGCAGTACTTCGTGAATCGCATTAATCGGGTTGTGGAGCAACTACAAGAAAGCGCCCTCAGCGCGATGTTTATTACGCCAGGTTCAGACTTGAGTTATCTAATCGGATATCACGCTGTTCCCTTAGAGCGACTGACAATGCTCGTTGTGACTCAGAATCACGAACCATTTCTTATTGTTCCGCGTTTAGAGAGATCCGCAGCGTTGGCGAGTCCGTTTGGAGCTACCGGTTGGGAAGTGATTTCCTGGGGTGAATCCGACGACCCGTACGCAATTATTGGTGATCGACTTAATGGTTTGAGCGGCACGATTGCTCTTGACGGGCATATGTGGGCTGACCGGGTTCTCACCATCCAAGGGCGATTCCCAGATATTGATTGTGTTTCAGCTGCGCCCATCATCAATGCAATTCGAGTAATTAAATCCCTCGATGAACTCGATCACCTTCGGGAAGCGGCGGCGGCAATTGATCGAGTGCACGCGCAAGTGCCCCGGTTTTTGCGTGCCGGGCGCACCGAACGCGAAGTTGGCAGAGATATCGCTGACCTCATTCTGGCCGAGGGCCACTCGAGTGTTGATTTCGTGATTGTTGCTGCTGGCCCAAATGGTGCAAGCCCACACCACGAGGTGAGTGACCGAGTGATTCAAGATGGCGATCCGGTTGTGGTTGACATTGGTGGCACCATGCCATCGGGGTATTGCAGCGACTGCACCCGTACGTACAGTGTTGGCGAGCCCAGCCCTGAATTCCTTGATTCTTATGAAGTTCTGCAACGAGCTCAAGTTTTATCCACCCAAGCGGTGCGCGATGGTGCACGGAGCCATGACATAGATGCAGCCGGACGCAATGAATTAACGGAGCACGGCCTAGGAGAATTCTTCATTCATCGAACAGGCCATGGAATCGGACTGGATACTCATGAGGAACCATATATCGGACCTGATAACCCGACGGTTATTTCGTCTGGAATGGTTTTTAGTATTGAACCCGGATTCTATATTGAAGGTCGCTACGGGGCGCGAATCGAAGATATTGTGATTTGCACGCCAGAAGGACCAGAAACCCTTAACAAACAAACTCGCGACCTAGTGGTAATTCCATCGTCATGACCGGCCTGCCGGGCACATCGCGCACCAAACGAGATGGTTGCTCTGATGAATACTCCGAACTCTTTATTTTAATATCGGAATTTACTCATGATCAACTCGAATCTCGAGTCGACCTTGGTGAGGCAAACTCCACTTTTCCACGAGATATCTTCTTGGAACTTGGCCGCATGGGAGTCCTCAATCTGCCTTACTCGCATGTGATCGACCCGCAGACTCCACCGGTGCCGTACCGGGTGTCGCTGCAGGTTCTAGAGGAGATTGCTAGTTCTTGGCTGGCCATTGCCGTGGGTTTAAGCGTGCATCATTTGGCATGCGCACCCCTTATGAATTTTGGTACCTCAGAACAACTATCCGTGTGGCAATCATGGATTTTGAGCGGTCAGGCTTTGGGTGCCTATTGTCTGTCTGAACCGCATTCAGGCTCTGATGCAGCGGCCCTCAGTTCAACAGCGGTGCGAGATGGTGACTTTTATATTCTTAATGGAACTAAGTCCTGGATTACCCATGGGGGAGTGGCAGACTTCTACACGGTTTTTGCTCGCACGAGCCCACTCAAGGATTCAGGAATCTCGTGTTTCTTTATTCTGGCTGATACTCCTGGACTCGAATTTGGAAAACCGGAATCCAAGATGGCATTAAATGCATCGCCCACGGTAAATATTGATCTCCAGAATGTGCGAGTACCGGTGTCCAACAGGATCGGTCAGGAGGGTGAAGGATTTGCCATTGCATTAGCAAGTCTTGATGTGGGTCGCCTAGGGATTGCCGCCTGTGCGGTCGGTCTAGCGCATTCGGCGCTGCGGATTGCCAATTCCTACAGTCAAGAGCGCATGGCATTTGATCACCAGATCGCTGATTTTCAAGGAATTGGATTTATGTTGGCAGACATGGCCACGAGTATCTATGCATCCCGATGCGTTTATCTCGATGCGGCCGGATTGCTAGATTCTGGAGAAAGTATTTCGCAAGAAGCTGCAATGGCCAAACTATTATCGACAGATACGGCTATGGCGGTTACTACTAATGCGGTGCAAGTACTAGGAGGGAATGGATACACCAGCGGCTACCGCGCAGAACGCTACATGCGAGAGGCGAAAGTCTTACAGATTGTTGAAGGTACTAATCAGATTCAGCGAGTGATTATTTCCAGAGAATTGCGGAAGGATCCGTGAAGTCGTCAGAGTTAGGAACTCTTTTCACGAATGCGCATGTCTATTGCCCGTCCATTCCGTTTGCTTCAGCCGCACTGGTCCAAAATGGTCTCATCACATGGATTGGCGATGCCTCTGGTGCCAACGTGCACAGCGAGGTGGCGGGCACAGTGATCGATTGTCAAGGCCAGTTTCTGGCCCCCGCATTTGTTGATGCACATGTTCATGCAACTAGTACCGGTCTACTCCTTGACGGCCTTAACCTCACCGAAGTGAATAACCGACATGAGCTATTGCAACTTTTGTCGAAATACGCAACCTTGTACCGAGGTGGAACGATTATTGGTCACGGTTGGGACCAATCGCGCTGGGATGACCAACAATTGCCTACTCGAAAAGAGATTGATCAAGCCACCTGGGGGAGTGTCGTTTACCTCAGTCGTGTCGATGTTCATTCGGCATTAATTTCGAGTGCACTCATTGCTCAAGTACCACAAGCGCGGGAGCTTGACGGCTTCACGGAGTTTGCCGTCAGCGCACAGGCTCATGGCTCGCTCCGGGCGCATGCCCTAGGTCATTTGGCTGCATCGCACCGCGAGAGAGCACAACTAGCCTTTATTGAACACGCACTATCGCGTGGAATCGGAAGTGTTCATGAAATGGCGGGCCCGAGCATTAGCAGTGAGTCTGATGCCAAAATGCTCAAAGAGCGATCCGATAAAAACATTGGACCACGTGTTTTTGTGTATTGGGGGGAGCTGAACACCGAGGGTGGCCTTGAGACTGCCAAGTCTCTTGACGCTGTCGGTGCAGGTGGTGACCTATTCATAGATGGAGCAATAGGTTCCCGGACTGCAGCGCTGCAGAGTGATTACACGGACGCTCCTGGGGTTGACGGAATTCTTTACGTCGATCCGGCTCAGGTTGCGTCGCACGTTCAAGACTGCATAGCCGCCGGTATCCAAGCTGGATTTCATGTGATTGGTGATCGAGGTATGCAAGTTGTGCTTGATGGCATGACCCTTGCCGCAAAGGATGTCGGCTTGCCCGCTCTAGCACGGGGACGACACCGACTTGAACACGCCGAATTGATTTCGGAGGAACAGATGCGCCTCATAAAGCATCTCAACCTCACAGTGAGCATGCAACCCCTTTTTGACTCCCTCTGGGGAGGGCCAAACGGGATGTACTCATCGCGATTGGGTGATCGCTCCACATCCATGAATCGGTGGGGTTCACTTTTGCAGCAGGGAACTGCGGTGTGCTTTTCGTCGGACTGCCCCGTAACCGAGGTGAATCCATGGGCAGCCATTCATGCCTCGATGTTTCACCATGACACCCGCGAGAGAATCACCGGCAGGGCTGCCTTTAGCGCGCATACCCGAGCCGGTTGGCGGGCACTGGGTCCGGCATTCGATAACCATGGGATCCTCGAAGTAGGTGCCGTAGCCGATCTCGCTCTGTGGAAGGCCGATCACTTTGATGTTCAGGTACCCGATAACCGAATTGCCCAATGGAGCACGGATCCGCGATCCGCAACCGCACCGTTACCACACCTAGGCGGTGTCAATACCTTCATGAGTCCCGAATGTCTCCTCACCATGGTTGCTGGGGAATTGCGCTTTGTCAACACTGCATTTAGTGGGATCCAATAATGTCCAGTTTCATGCGTTCGGTTATATCGGTGAGCATTTCTTTGCTAGCGGGAATTGTCTTCGCGGGTGCCTATTCGCCACTCAATATCTGGATCCTTGTTCCACTTGCATTAATAGTGCTGATTGCGCTCCAGTGGCGTAGCCGCATTCGCGTGGGTTTTTTAACGGGTTTGGCATTTGGATTCGCATCTTTTTTTGCTCAGCATTTTTGGCTGGGGGTTGTCGGCGCGGATGCTCACTGGATCCTGTCCATCTACCTAGCTCTCTGGATTGCCCTTGTCGGAGCCACCACCTCATTTGTTTCCACGCGCACACCTGCGCCTGTTGCAATATTGCTTATCGCGGGCCTGTGGGTGACCGAAGAGGCACTCAGAGGTCGTTTTCCATTTGGCGGCTACCCATGGGCGCGAATTCCGTTCAGCCAAGCGGATAGTCCACTCGCGGCCTGGTCGACGTTGGCGGGCGTGTCATTCATCACAGC
>CAITYI010000101.1 GCA_903896585.1 uncultured bacterium | reverse complement strand
GGAAATATCAGGAATTTCCCTAAATCCCCGGTCTTTCACTTGCAAAAGTTGGCACTTACCTTCATCATTGTTACTGGCGGGTAACTTAGCCCGTTCTTGGGTTAATGGGAGCAGACATGGCGCATTACAAGAGCAATCAGCGAGATCTGGAATTTAACCTCTTTGAGGTTTTCGGAGCTGGCGATCGCATGGGCAAAGGCCCCTACTCCGAAATGGATGTAGACACCGCAAAAGACATTCTTGACGAAGTAAATCGCCTGGCAACCGGTGTGCTGGCTGAGAGTTTTGATACCTCGGATCGCGTGCCACCTGTCTATGACCCCGCAACGAAGTCCGTCACCATGCCTGAAGATTTCAAAAAGAGCTTCAACGCCCTCATGGACGCTGAATGGTGGCGGTTGGATCTGCCCGAGCACCTCGGTGGTACCGGTGCACCCCCGTCACTTCGCTGGGCCGCGAGTGAAATGCTCCTTGGAGCAAATCCGGGAGCCTTTCTCTTCATGTCCGGTCCAGGCTTTGCCGCCATCCTCGATGCCTTAGGCAATGACGATCAAAAGCGTTGGGCTGAATTGATGATCGACAACAAATGGGGTGCCACCATGGTCCTCACCGAGCCCGATGCTGGTTCAGATGTCGGTGTCGGTCGCACCAAGGCAATCGAACAACCTGATGGCACGTGGCACATTGAAGGCGTCAAGAGATTCATTACCAGCGGTGAGCACGACATGGCCGACAACATCATTCACTTGGTGCTCGCCCGACCTGAAGGTGCTGGCCCTGGCACAAAAGGACTCTCCCTCTTTGTTGTTCCCAAGTTCCACGTTGATTTGGAAACAGGTGAAATTGGTGAGCGCAATGGTGTGTACGCAACCAATGTTGAAAAGAAGATGGGTCTGAAAGTTTCCACCACCTGCGAAATGACCTTCGGTGAGAAGGAGCCGGCAATTGGTTGGCTCGTGGGCGATGTCCACGACGGTATCGCCCAAATGTTTAAGGTCATTGAATACGCCCGCATGATGGTCGGCACAAAAGCAATTGCGACGCTGTCCACCGGTTATCTCAATGCACTCGAATACGCCAAGACTCGCGTTCAGGGTGCTGACTTAACTCAGATGACCGACAAGACGGCTCCACGAGTCACCATCACACATCACCCGGATGTTCGTCGTTCACTCATGCTGCAGAAGTCGTATTCCGAAGGCATGCGCGCACTGGTCGCTTACACCGCCTACTGGCAGGACTTGATCGAGATGGGCAAGGCTGGTGACACTTCGGTGGATCTCGATATGGCGGAGCGCATCAACGATCTCTTGCTGCCCATTGTGAAAGGTGTGGGCTCGGAGCGCTCCTATGAAATGCTTGCAGTCTCACTTCAGACATATGGTGGATCGGGGTACCTGCAGGATTACCCAATTGAGCAGTACCTGCGCGATGCCAAGATCGACACCCTCTATGAAGGCACGACCGCAATCCAGTGCCTTGACTTCTTCTTCCGCAAAATGGTGAAGGATCAATTCAAGTCAATTAGTTACCTTGCACAACAGATCACCGAAACCGTAAAAGGCGACGAAGGTTCCGGACAGTTGTCGATCGAGCGCGAACTACTTGGTCAAGCCCTGGAGAACGTTCAGGGAATCCTGGGTGTCATGGGCCAATGGGCCATGGCTTCCCAAGAGGACATCACCGAGATTTACAAGGTTGGCCTGAATTCCACTCGCCTCCTGATGGCATCTGGTGATTTGATCATTGGCTG
>CAITYI010000100.1 GCA_903896585.1 uncultured bacterium | reverse complement strand
TTAAGCGCGTAACGAGTCGCTTAACTTCGCCCTGAGTGAAAATTCGACTGCTATTTTCTTCGCCGTCCGTGAATACCGCAACATTAACCATGGTGTCCTCGGGTTGGAATTTCAAATTGCTCATTATGATTTCTAGTTGCGAACAGGCTTTTCCTATGGCGTCAAAAAGTGGGGTGGAGCCGTTGGGTCTTAGGTCGATCGCCTTAAGTGTGTCATCGGCTTGGATTTTGGTGAGGGTCTGAATTTCTTCGATGCGATTGCTGTCGAAGACCCAGGTATTCACAAACTGATTCAAATTGGGCATTTCGGTGCACTCAGATTTGATTTTTTGCAGAATTCCCAAATGGCTTTCTTCGGTGGCCTTTTTCAAGTTCATCATTGATCCGCTTTCGTCGATAATCATCAATGTGATGGCGTTGGCGGACTGTTTTGTGGTTTGATTTGTTTCGTGGTTCATAGCTTAAATATTAGAATACAAAGGTGCCGCCAATTCTCACCCAAGCCCGATTTTGGCAACCTTGTCAAAGTGTATCAAAACTTGGGGAATAGCCCATATTTGCTAGGAAATCCAAGGGGTTTTTCGTAAATTTGATAGATACTAAAAGCATGGCTATAATTGCGTTATACGTTGAAAAGGGGGAGACTCCGTACAGGAAATTCATCCTCGACAACCTCTTTCAATTGCAGTTTGGTTTTCAGAAAAAGGGTTTCAATCTGATCTTCTTACCCGCCCTTACCCAACAACAAAATCCCAATTTTACCGAAGGCCTAAGACAGTATCTCGAGGTCTATTACCCCAGCTTTCAAAAGCTCAATAGCATACAACAGCAACAGGCGCTTTTTATCGTCGCGTCAACCTCGTCTGAGCAGGAAGTATATCAACAGCTCGACGATATGTTCGGCCTCAACCTGAAAGATGGCGCTTACCTTTTTTACCTCAGACCGGGATTTTTTGAATTCGAACGATTGCCGTCCGATGTAGATCCAGAAACTGCGTTGGCGGATTATCTGCTGCCTCCAAATACGAGTTACTCTGCGTCGATACCTGACCCCAGCAGAAAGCCAAGTCGCAAATGGCAGCTCGATCCGTTGCACCTGGAGGAATTCATGGAGGCTCAAGATTGGGATCCCAAACAAACGATTCAGAATTTAAATTTCGAGAAGTTAGTAGAGGACGGTAAATGGGAAATTCCAACCGTAAATCCTAGTTCAGCGCTGCCCAATACACCAGCAGATTTTCTGATACACAAGGAGGATGGTATTGCCGCCAAGCTCACCAAGTGGGGTAGGGACAATGCCATTATTACGCCGGAATTGCAGCGACTTTTCGATACTGTCAATGCCTTGAATCTCGACGAAGGGATGCGACAGCTCCTTGATATTTCACTCAATCGATATGCGCAATTGTTGGGTCAATCCGGTGGTGGACTCAATCAACTGCTGGCCGGTAATCAACCCATGATGCTGATGCAACCGCTGGAGCGAGTGCACTTCAACTACGATGACAAACTGTTTGTGGGCGATCAAAGAGTGGTTCTAAATCCGATTTGTAGGGCCCTGTATAAATTGTTCTTGAACCACCCCGAAGGTATCGAACTGCCTTTTATATCCAATCATCGCGAAGAATTACACGGATACTATCTCAATATGGCTACCCATACCAACCGGGAAGTTCTGGTGAAGCGCATCAACACCATTTGCGACCCTAGGGAAAACAGCATCAACGAGAAATTATCGACCATCAACAAGGCCTTCGTCCAGTTGTTAGGTGAACAAGTGAGTCTGCCCTATCAAATTTTGGGGGTTCGCGGCGAGGCAAAAAAGATCAACATCCGCCGGGAGTTTGTGGGGTGAATTAGTGAATAATCTCAAATAAACACCCCACAGTTTTCCTATTTTACATAAATATTTATTGGGGGTTTCCCGCCAAAAACGACTTTGGTCACGTTGCATAACCACACCTGAGGAACCACATCAATATTGGTTTTGTAGGTCG
>CAITYI010000099.1 GCA_903896585.1 uncultured bacterium | reverse complement strand
CACGCACGCGGAGAACCACTCAAAGTAGTGGGAGACGCCATCAGGTGTTTGCTCCATGTAAGCCCGGATAGCCGAAACATAATTTGTTCTTCCCGTTTCAAACATTCCATTTTCCGGTATGGAAAAATTCGAGGGATCCAGTCCTCGAGCGGCGAAAATAGTTCTGATGACCGCGCGGGCAACCAGGCCCGATCCCCAAGTGAATGGACGCAAGCGCATGATTTCTGCGTGCACGAAACCGGCTTCAATGATCGCGGATACCTGTGTCGTCACACATTGTCTGGACAAAGACATGAGCAAAACGGGCACAATTGAATGATCGGGAATGGACCCGATATTGAGCGGGTCATCGGCAAAATTCTCCGCCCGGGGGCGGCCCAGTTGATCAGGGCCGGAGAATTCCTTCGCCACCAATAAATGTAATCCGGTAATTACTTGCAAAGGTGCGGTTAACCAAGTGTCCGCAAGTAGTGGTGCTTGGGCCGTGACCGCGAGAGTTGCCGACAACACTTTTCCCATGGGCGAGTCCTCCACACCGGCAAGATCCGCGCCCTCGAGCGCGGCTGAATCCATGGCCCCACGAGAAATTGAGGCTTGCGCCACCAACAAGGCATTAGCCCGAACATCGCGCCGCCACAGCAGCGCATCAATGTCATCGCGGGCAGCGAGGGTGGCTCGGACCACTCGCTCAAACTCGGGGAGATCCCGCAGTGTGAATTCCGTCCGTGTTTCGGCACCAGAATTCACCATGGGTTATTCACCATGATTTATTCACCATGGGTTAACGGTATCGAGGAAAGTACCCGCGCCGAGATCGGCCGGTTGGGACAAATAAATAGACAAATAAGTAAGGGCAATCACGGCAGCCTAATTCCGCTATCCTGCGATAATCGTCCCCAGTTTTTGATTAGGTGGGACCATCGCGCGCCAAGGCACCACCGGAGAGGGAAAAACCCATGTCGGATGATCAGAATGAGACCCTGTCTAATCTGTTGCACGAGGATCGTCATTTTCCGCCCAGCCCAGAATTTTCGGCTCAGGCAAATGGGAAAGCCAGTCTCTACGATCAGGCCGAGCACGACCGCCTTGGGTTTTGGGCCGAACAAGCCCGCAATCTAGATTGGGATACCGACTTCACCGAAGTATTGGATTGGTCCAATGCCCCCTTCGCCAAATGGTTTGTGGGCGGAAAACTCAATGTGGCGTACAACTGCGTTGATCGGCATGTGCATGCCGGCCACGGCGATCAAGTAGCGATTCGGTTTGAAGGGGAACCTGGTGATCGTCGCGATATCACCTATCGAGAACTCATGGCAGAAGTCAGCCAAGCCGCGAACGCGCTCACCGAGCTAGGAGTTGTTACCGGTGATCGAGTTGCCATTTACCTGCCCATGATCCCCGAGGCAATTATTGCCATGCTCGCCTGCGCTCGCATTGGTGCAATTCATTCAGTTGTCTTTGCCGGGTTCAGCGCAGAAGCCTTGCGTAGCCGAATTGAAGATGCCGATGCAAAGTTAGTGATCACCGCCGACGGACAGAATCGTCGCGGATCTGCCATGGATCTCAAGAGTGCTGTCGATGAAGCGGTTGATGCAAGCCCGAGTATTCAAAACGTATTGGTTGTTAAGCGAACCGGCGCCAATGTCACGTGGCATGACCGAGACGTGTGGTGGCATGAACTGGTGGGCCGGCAGTCCACCGACCACACGCCTGAGGCCTTCGACTCTGAAACACCGCTCTTTATTTTGTATACATCCGGCACCACCGGAAAACCCAAGGGAATTTTGCATACATCCGGTGGTTACCTCACCCAGGCGGCGTACACCCACAAAATGGTATTCGACCTCAAACCTGACACAGACGTGTATTGGTGCACCGCTGATGTTGGTTGGGTAACCGGTCATTCTTATATTGTGTATGCACCGCTTGCGAACCGCGTCACTCAAGTAATTTATGAAGGCACACCGGACACCCCAAATAAGGATCGCTGGTGGGACATTATTGAGCGTCATGGGGTCACCCTGTTGTACACCGCCCCAACAGCAATTCGCACTTTTATGAAGTGGGGTGATCAATTTCCCCAATCACATGATCTAAGTTCATTGCGGCTTCTTGGTTCTGTCGGCGAATCCATTAATCCTGAGGCATGGATGTGGTATCGCGAAATGATCGGCGGTAATCGCTGTCCAATTGTGGACACCTGGTGGCAAACGGAAACGGGAGCCATGATGATTGCGCCACTGCCCGGGGTAACAGCATGTAAACCCGGCTCTGCCATGCGCGCCCTACCGGGTATTGGAGTCGCAATTGTGGATCAAGAGGGAACACCACTAGGAAATGGCAGTGGTGGTTTCTTGGTGCTGACCCAGCCGTGGCCCGCCATGCTGCGCGGGATCTGGGGTGATAACCAGCGGTTTGTTGACACCTACTGGTCTCGTTGGCCGCAGTACTACTTTGCCGGCGATGGCGCAAAATTTGATGACGAAGGTGCGATCTGGTTACTGGGCCGCGTGGACGATGTCATGAATGTTTCCGGGCACCGAATCTCCACCACCGAAGTGGAGTCCGCGCTGGTCTCCCACCCTGCTGTCGCCGAGGCGGCAGTTGTTGGTGCAAGTGACCCCACGACCGGCCAAGGAATTGTCGCTTTTGTAATTCTTCGCGGCGATGCAGAAGTTGCCGACGATCTAGTCACTGAACTTCGAAATCACGTAGCGCGCGAAATCGGACCAATCGCTAAACCCCGACAGATCCTGATTGTGCAGGAATTACCCAAGACGCGTTCGGGGAAGATTTTG
>CAITYI010000098.1 GCA_903896585.1 uncultured bacterium | reverse complement strand
TACTTCGTAGACCAAATGGTGTAACCCACGCTCACCCGTTGAGCCGATATACATGCCTGGGCGCTTACGAACGGCATCTAGGCCTTCAAGCACGGTAATCGCACTGGCGTCATAAGACACTGGCGAGCCTCCTTATGGGGGGTTTCCTGAGCAGGGGCACCCACACTGGGTTTCCCGGATCTATGTGGATCTCAGTGTAGTGACTTTTCGAGAGTCCACCTAGCCCATAACGGCGGTTCTGGGCATTATTAAGTGATGTGACCCCCTACCTGTGCATAGGGGTACGAAAAACATGGGAAAATGTCACCTCGGAGATCTGAGGGGCGAAATTCGAGGTCTCAGCCATAGGTGTCACGGGGTCCTCGGCCGGGGACCCGCCAGGGACCCTTTTTCCAGGACGGACCCTGCGGCCCGGTGATTCGCAAGCCGGTCACCACACCGGCTCCCACTTCGGCGGCAATGGCCCCGAGGATTGCACCGGTGAGTAGTTTCAGTTGGGTAGCCCAGGCGGTTGATTCCGCCTGAATGTGCAAAATGCCCTCTTGGAACTCCCCCGGTGTGCTGTGGGCGGCCACATCGGGGCCCACAATCTCAGCCCATTTATTGGACAACGCAGCCACCGCGCTGTCGTGCTGCCACCCCTGCTCGACCACTAGTTTCTCCAAGGCTGAACCAAGAAGTTCCGGATCCCGCCCGGTGCGGTCTTTCACCTTCTTGGTGCGTTGTGGACCCCCTTTTGTCACTCTCCGGAGTGATCGCTGGGCGGCCGCTGCTTGATCTTCGGGGGTGAAGTCATTTGGCGTCTCTGTCATGACGGCTGCACCATCCCGGTGGTAACGAGATACCGCTTACCAATCATTGTCTGTGGGATATCACTGGCAACAGCCGCTGTGATAAAAACTTGCGGGGCACCAGCGACCAACTCGGCCAATGTCTCGCGTCGCAGTGAGTCCAATTCCGCGAATACATCGTCCAAAATAATTATTGGTTCGACGCCGTCACTGCGGAGTACCTCAGCACTAGCAATCCGCAGGGCAAGTGCCGCAGACCATGATTCCCCGTGGGAAGCAAAACCTTTCAGCGGTAAATCTCCGAGGGTAATGAGGAAGTCGTCTCGGTGTGGCCCTACCAGCGTGACTCCACGCACGAGTTCATCGCGTTTTCGATCTGCCAATGCCAACCGAAATTCATCTGAAATCTCAGCCTCGGAAAGTTGTGTTGATGAAAGATATTTGGATTGATACCTCAATGAAATAACTGATGAACTAACAGCTTGAACGCCGCCACTTATTGCCGCATATGTTGTGGAAAAGTGCGGCTCCAAATCTGCGAGCAATTTCAAACGTGAGTGAATAATCTCTGTCCCAATTCGAATAAGCTGCTCATTCCAAACATCTAAAGTGCTGTCGATGTTTTCTTTATTGGGTGAGCGCAAAAGGGCATTGCGTTGTTTTAATATTTTTTCATAGTCGGTTTTAACACCGGCGAAGCGAGGAGATCTTTGTACCAAGGTTTCGTCTAAAAATTTTCTTCGATCTGCCGGATCACCTTTGACAAGTGCCAAGTCCTCCGGGGCAAACATCACCGCTCGAAGTATTCCCAGAATATCGCGAACGCGCGGTGTGGCCGACCTATTGATATTTGCTCTGTTGGATTTGCCCGGTGAAATTTCAAGGTCAATATTGACTGCCCGATCTTCTTCAACAAACCGAGCTCTGATAACCGCGGACTCTTGACCTGCCATGACCAGTGGTTGATCG
>CAITYI010000097.1 GCA_903896585.1 uncultured bacterium | reverse complement strand
CGTAAGCGTCAGCAGACTGCTTAGATTTGGCAGTTATTTTTTTACCAAGGATCTTTAACGAGATTACCTTAGATTCTCGACACGCTTCTCCGGTTAAAACGACTGAACGTCGAAACCTGTCACCCCCTATGGAATTTTCTATCCTTATTCTACACCCTTGTTTCGGCGGCCGATTAGGCGCTGGGCCTCACGCTTGGAGTCACGCTCAGCTATTGCTTGGCGTTTGTCGTAACTCTTGCGCCCTCGTGCCACCGCGATCTCCACTTTTGCATAGCCATCTTTGAAGTAAAGCGAGAGAGGGACAAGCGTGACACCCGTGTCCTTTACTGCATTTGCTATTCGCTTGATTTCATCACTGCGAAGCAGGAGCTTTCGAGCCCGGCGGGGCTCGTGGTTGGTCCAAGTTCCCAGGTCATACACCGGAATGTGAATTTGTCTGAGCCACAATTCACCGTTCTCGTATTGGGCGAACCCATCCACAAGGCTTGCCCGACCTGCGCGAAGTGACTTAACTTCGGTTCCAGTCAGAACAATGCCGGCTTCGAAAACATCTTCAATCGAATAGTCATGGCGCGCCTTCTTATTTTGCGCAATTACCTTTTTGCCTGTCTCACGTGCCATGGGATTGCCCAGTCGGTTCGTTTGACGATTCATATTCTTGGCGCAACTCGGCACCCTTTTGAGATATCCAAGCAGCAACGATCAAGAAGACGGCAACAAATGCCATGACAATTGACCAGAGGAATACATAAATATCGACCGCAGCGCCAATCGGTGGCGCTCCCGGCAAATAAGTGCGCAGAATAGGAAGCGCAAAAATCAGGCTGCCACTCCAAGCCAGCAAGGCAATTTCGATTTTCCGTCTATTGGAAAACACGAGTAGAGAGATGATAAGTGCAATCAATGAAACAACAAAAGCGAGTGTTACCAATACTAGTGCGAAGAGTTTGGTGGAAAAAGCTCTTTCGAAACCAATGCTGACTACTGCGTCAGGCGCTGCAGTGTATTCAACTGCAAATTCGGTATCCCAACCATTAACCGCTCCGCGAGTGGTGACCAATACGGGAATGGTCTCACGAGTCTGATTCACTCCACCGGACTCTCGGTCAAAAAAATCAGCTGTTATAAAGTAATTTCCTGCGTAAGTATCAAAGGGGTACTGCGCTAATTCACCAGATATGCCCACTTCGATTTCAGCGCGACCAAAAGCGGCACCTTGAACAATGCGCACCTCCTGACTGCCATCAGGCCCACTCACCGTCACCCTGATGTTGTCGGCGGCACGGCCGTCTGGAGCCTCGATTGCTTTGTCATTAGATGCCAAAGTGATGCGGAGGGTGGCCACGGAAGCTTCTGGGGTTACCGAGATTGGCTCCAAAATTGCTGAGATACCGGTGGTTGGTGCCTGATCCGAATCAGAGAAGGTACTGCCACCTTCAACCGAATAGAAAACAACGACCAAAGTGTAAATGGCAATGACAATCGCAGCCGTTATCCCGAGAAATGTCCACCCCTTCTTGGAGAGTTTGCGGGGGTGAGGATCGGTCGCGTAGTTGGGCATAGCAACGTTTTGCATGGAATACTCCCTTCCTTAAGCGGCACAACTCACCGAGCTACGGGTTCCACCGAACCAACCCATGGGATCATAGGGGGTTCCGTTAACTCTGATTTCATAATGTAAATGTGGACCGGTTGACCAACCGGTGGAACCGATTGTGCCCACCTCTTGACCGAAACTGACGGCCTGCCCAATGGTGACACTTTCAGAGGACAGATGTGCATAAAACGAGGTGAGGCCGCCAGGATGCACGATTAACACCGCTCTGCCGTATGGACCACCGCTGGTGATCGCTGCGACTGAACCGGAATCAGCCGCTTTGACGGAAGTACCAGCAGGGGAGGCAATATCAATTCCGGTGTGACAGGAGTCGTATCCATAAATCGGGTGAATGCGCGGACCCACCCTGTCCGACATTGGGTAGCCAGGTACCGGCCACACCAAGTCACCGGAAGGTGAACCTGCGCTGTTACCAGCTTGGGCGGTGACTCTGCGGGCGGCAGCCACCGCCTTTTTAGCAGCGACCGCTAATCGACGTTCTTCCTTTTTCAACTTCTGGTAACGCTGTTTGATTTGCCCTGCGAATTTTTGGGCATTGCGTACAGCTTGATTCTTGGCCTTGCGCAGTTTCACGACCTGACGCTGTTTCTCATTTGCTTTGGCCAAAGCGACACTCGCTGTGCGCAATTGGTCCAGGGCCTTTGCACTCGCTTGATTGGCCTTAGCGGAAAGTTGCTTAAGCAAAACTTCCTGCCGATTGATGTCCGCTTGCGTCACCCTCAGTGAGCGCTCCACTCCCTGCTGTTCACGACTTATGTAGTCAACCGCGACCAGCCGCGAGGTGAAATCCGCCGGTGAACTTGAGTTGAGAAGTACTTCGATTTCCGACAGTGGTCCCTGCTGATAAAACGCTCGTGCGACCGAATCCATGTCACTGTGCTGGGATTTGAGTCTTAATTCAATGCGCTTCTTGGCACGTATCCCCAGTTGAGACTCGCTCTGGGCGTACGCGGCTTCAAGGCGAAGGGATTCGGCAATAGCCGCAACTCGTTTCGCTTCACGCTTTGCG
>CAITYI010000096.1 GCA_903896585.1 uncultured bacterium | reverse complement strand
GGACCTTGCACCAGGCCGCACTCGAGAACTAGCTGCTCCTTCAGATTTATTGCGTCGAGGAGTGTCACCGCCCGATCTTTCTGACGAGCCCTCAAACCCCTGCCGACGACGACCCTTATTGCGCCCGGCAGCCCCTGAGCCGCCTTCACCTGCATGTCCGCCAGGTCGAGGCGATCTGCGATTTTTCTTCGGAGCATGTTCGCTGACCGGAAACCATGGGACCCCTGCAGGTGTCTGAGCCCCGGTGATTCGGTCAACTTCAGCGCTCGTGGCGTCTAGGTGAGCAAACGAAGCTTCGACCGAGGCTTTTTTGAGGAGCGCCTTCATCTCCCTCTGCTGATTCATGCGAGCCACAGTGACGACGGTGCCCGACTCCCCTGCTCTTGCCGTTCGCCCGGCGCGATGGAGGTAGTCCTTTGGGTCGGTCGGGGCATCAGCATGTACAACTAGGCTGACATCATCAACATGGATTCCACGAGCAGCAACGTTGGTAGCGACGAGGACTGGAGTAGTCCCCTTCTTGAATGCATCTAATGCCCGCGTCCTCGCACCTTGAGCCTTACCCCCGTGCAGTGTTCCTGCAGCGACACCCTGAGAGTGAAGTTTCTCGGCAAGTCGATCCGCGCCGCGTTGAGTTCGAACAAACATGATCGTGCGTCCCTCGCGTGCACCAATCCGAGCCAGCATCTGATCGCGCTCTTCTTGCTTGACGACAAACACATGGTGCTCCATTGCGCCATGCGCTGTTTCACCCGTTTCCACGGAATGTTCAACCGGATCGCGCAAGTACTTTTTCACAAGAGTGTCCACATCGCGATCCAACGTTGCACTGAACAAAAGTCGTTGCCCACTAGGGTTAGTTGTGTCCAAAATCTCTTTCATATCAGGCATAAATCCCATGTCACTCATGAGATCTGCCTCATCTAAGACAGTTATTTCCACATCGCCTAAATTGACGGCGCCCCTGTTCATAAGGTCAATAAGGCGCCCTGGCGTCGCAACAACAATCGGGACTGCGTGCTCAAGTGCCTGGAGTTGCTTACCGAATGGCATGCCCCCTGCAATTAGCACAGAAGACAGTCCAACCTTGCGGGCCAACGGTGAAATGGTCGCATTAATTTGCATGGCCAATTCGCGAGTTGGTGACAGCACGACAGCGAGTGGTCGACCACGCTTGGCCTTGCGATTATCAAGGCGAGTCAGCAATGCCAAGGCAAAGGCCAGTGTTTTGCCCGACCCTGTGCGACCACGACCGAGAACATCGCGACCAGCAATTGCATCAGGCAAGGTGGCTATCTGGATGGGAAATGGTTCTGCGAAACCGGAATGGGAAAGGGCACTGGCGAGTGGTTTGCACACACCAAGGTCGAGAAAAGAAGTCATGATTACCAATCAGATGCTTTGAGACCAGCACCTGCAGTAGTTACGGCTGGGATGGGACTCATATGGATAGAACCAAGATTATTCAAGGAACTATTTGACGACCACTCCGGCAAAAGCCTTACGACCGCGCCTTAATACTAACCATGAGCCATACAGCAGATCCCCTGCAGGCACTTGATAGTCCTCTTGCTCTACTCGAATGTTGTTCACGTAGGCGCCACCTTCAGCAATTGTTCGGCGAGCTGCCTTCCTACTTGGGGACAGTCCAGCGCGGACTAGAAGTTCGTCCAGCGGAGGCAATAGTCCATCAACTACCTCGCTGGAGGCAACTTCTCCAAGTGATGCTTCGGTCAGGGCAGCCGAAATCGTGGCTTCGGGAAGTTCGGCCAACTCCCCACCCCCGAACAATGCACGGCCTGCTGCTTCAGCAGCCTCGCACTCGGCCTTGCCGTGCACAAGTCGGGTGAGTTCCTGCGCTAAAGCACGTTGAGCGGCCCTTTCCTGAGGCTTTTCAATGGTTTGAGCTTCGAGAGCTTCAATTTCGGATCGAGTTTTAAAACTGAATATGCGCAAAAGCGATGAAATGTCACGGTCATCAGCATTCAACCAAAACTGATAGAAGGCATAAGGGCTGGTTAACTCCGAGTCAAGCCACACCGTTCCAGACTCGGTTTTACCAAACTTGGTGCCATCGGCCTTGGTGATTAATGGTGTCGTGAGCGCATGGACACTCTGTTGTTCTACTCGGCGGACGAGATCAACTCCTGCGGTGATGTTTCCCCATTGATCAGACCCTCCTGTTTGTAAGACACAACCATGGCGTTTGAACAGTTGAAGGTAGTCAAAAGACTGCAATAACTGATAACTGAATTCGGTAAAACTAATTCCGTCCTTTGCCAACCGGGCCGCGACCGCCTCGCGATCAAGCATCCGATTAACACTGAAGTGCTTACCGATATCCCGCATGAATTCAAGAATTCCTATGTCGGCCGTCCAGTCAAGGTTGTTGACAACTTCGGCAGCATTCGCGCCTTCAAAGGAATAAAACTGAGTCAACTGATGACGAATGCGCTCCACCCATTCGGTTACCAGCTCCTTGGAATTTAGAGTCCGCTCCCCTGATTGTTTGGGGTCACCGATTAATCCGGTTGCCCCACCGACAAGTGCTAACGGTTTATGGCCAAATAATTGGAACCTGCGAATGGTCAAAATTTGCACCAGGTTTCCCAAGTGCAGACTCGGAGCTGTGGGGTCAAACCCGCAATATAAAGTTATGGGACTCTTGGTTGCTTTAGTGAGCGCCTCTAGATCCGTGCTTTGTGCAATGAGCCCACGCCAGATGAGTTCCTCGATTATCCCTTCAGATGCACTGGCCACCCGCCTATCTTGGCGCACCGAGTTGCCATATTCATGACCACCACGCCTGCAATGCACGGGACCGAGGTGGGACGATTCGGTCATGGCTCATTCAGCACAGAAAATGCGCAAGGCTGCTGAGCACATTCGAGCCGTCGATCCAGCCTTCACCGACATCATTGACCAGAGTCCCCTGTGCAATATCGGCCGCAAGAAGGATCAACAAGTGGATCACTTTCAAGCTCTGGTGAATTCAGTGATTGCTCAACAGGTATCCGTCAAGGCAGCGGACACAATTACAGCTCGAGTGACCGAAAGGCTTGACGGAGAAGTAAGCCCGCATCGAATACTCGATGTAACTGATCTTGATTTGCGTGCGGC
>CAITYI010000095.1 GCA_903896585.1 uncultured bacterium | reverse complement strand
ATGGAATTCGGTGCTGCCCATCTGGTGATTGGCGGCGGAGTGGCGGCAAATTCCCGGCTGCGCGCCCTCGCCGAGGAGCGTTGTGCAGCCGCAGGTATCAGTGTGCGCATTCCTCGACCGGGCTTGTGCACGGACAATGGTGCGATGGTTGCCGCCCTGGGTTCTCACGTTGTTCGCTTGGGTGCACCTGCGTCTCCCTTAGATTTCCCCGCATCATCTACCATGCCAATTGCTCAAATTCTCCGGTAACCGATTCGCGGCTGACCAAAATACCCACATCATGGCCATTGAGATTTGTCACCACCACGGCCCACATATTGTGATCGGGTTTCTTACTAGCTGTGCGCAAAGCAGCTGATTCCAAATGTGAATCCTTGTTCTTGATCGCAACCCCAGGCAGGTGCGCCACCATTTTTTCAAGATCTTTGATCGGCGAGACCGCGTGCACTTTATACATGCGCAGGTAGGTAGGTGGGTGATCAAGTTGATTACCGGTGAGCCACATTCCTTTATTGCCAATTGTGTTGAGACCAAATTCTGTGGCTACCTGCTGTTGTAACCCGGCTCGGTAAATTGCTGGATCAACTTCATAGACGCTGTCTCCGAGTTCCGTAGCTTTAGGTGCGGCTCTTTCAAGTAGCTGTCCTTCAGGTAGCTGTCCTTCAGCGATTACCACCGTCGCCTGAGATGCCGTGTCGATCATGACGGCGAAGTTTTTGGAATCGGAGTTAAGCGGTGAAGTGTTCGAGGTAAATATCTCAACTAGTGTGCGATTCACGCTGATGCAGTATCGAGTCCATCCTCTCGGCGGTTCGAATGCGGGCGCCGCTTTCATGAACGCGATTGCGGTGCGACTGCGGGCCATCACCGCTGACAGTGGCGGAGTCCACCGCTGGGGATCACGTTCGGGAAGTGCTCTATTGCCGTCAGAAGTTCGAGTACCACTTCGGCGAGCAGGGTCAACAAAGTATGCGGGCGAGTCAGATTCGGTGAGATCGCTGTTACCGTGAATAGCGGTGGCGTTAGCAAAGTGTCGCAAATTGTGCTCGAGGAACTCTGCGGTGCGCTGGTCCCGCTCCCAGGCGGTGACGGCCAATCCTTGGGCGGCCAGGGCATAGCTATCTGAGCCGATACCAGCACCCAGATCCACTATCCGGTCGATTCCGGAATGGGTGAGTATTTCGCTGATTACTCGAGCGTGGAATTGCGCGACCAGTGGGTGGCTTGCCGCTTCGGCACCATCGCGGGTCAGGAGCCAGTCTTTTGGCCACCAGTGGTCGAGCCGATACCGCAAGGAGACCTGCTCGAGTGCGGCCCGCACGGTATCGGGGTCATGGCCTTGCCCTCTAAGAGTGGTGATTACTGCCAGTTCGGAACCTGGTTTGGGGTCCGGACCCATGAGTTTTTCAACCTCGGGAATCAGGTGGAAAATAGGGCTGAAGTCCGGCACAGGCCGAGCCTACGCTCGGTCCTGATGGGGAATTTCGCCAGATCGTTGGCACTCAACTTGACAGAGTGCTAACCGTTGCGTAATCTTCACTTGGCACTCTCACCATGTGAGTGCCAATTATCCCAAGCCGTTGTCCGCCTAAACAGCGGGCGCCGACGTACCGGAGGACATAACCGTGTCGGTTTCCATAAAGCCGTTAGAAGATCGTATTTTGGTACAAACTCTCGAAGCAGAGCAAACTACTGCCTCGGGACTTGTTATCCCTGACACCGCAAAGGAAAAGCCCCAAGAGGGCAAGGTCCTAGCGGTAGGTCCAGGTCGTTTTGATGAAGATGGTGAGAAGCGCATTCCCCTTGATATCAAGGTCGGAGACGTGGTCATCTACAGCAAATACGGCGGCACCGAAGTCAAGTACAACAATGAGGAATACCTCCTGCTCTCGGCGCGAGATGTTCTCGCGATCGTGGAGAAGTAATTCCGCGCTGTTGTTCTCTTAGCACTCTGGTGAGCCCCGCATTCCTTCGGGAGCGCGGGGCTCACTACCAATCGAAACTTACAAGGCACGAAACTCACAAGACAAAGGTGTAATCCATGTCCAAAATCCTAGAATTCGATGAGCAAGCCCGCCGCAGCCTCGAGCGCGGCGTTGACGCTCTCGCCGATGCTGTTCGTGTCACGCTCGGCCCCAAGGGTCGCAATGTTGTTATTGATAAAAAATGGGGAGCGCCCACGATCACCAATGACGGTGTGACTATTGCGCGTGAGATTGAACTTGAAAACCCCTATGAAAACCTCGGTGCGCAACTAGCCAAAGAAGTTGCCACCAAGACTAACGATGTCGCTGGAGATGGCACCACGACTGCAACCGTCTTGGCGCAGGCCATGGTGCATGAAGGTCTTAAGCAAGTTACCGCTGGTGCGTCACCCATGGGTATCAAGCGCGGCATGGATGCAGGCGTCGCTGCAATCACCGCTGAACTCTCCAAAATGTCCCGCGAAGTATCCGGTAAAGAAGAAATCACCAATGTCGCTGCGATCTCTTCGCAGGACCGCGAAATTGGGGAATTAATTGCCGATGCTTTTGACAAGGTGGGTAAAGACGGTGTGATTTCGGTCGAGGAATCCAGCACCACCGCCATGGAAATGGAATTCACCGAAGGTATGCAGTTCGACAAGGGCTACATCTCTCCGTATTTTGTTACGGATCAAGAAAACATGGAATCGGTTCTCGAGGACGCACGCATTCTTCTAGTCCAGGGCAAAATTTCTTCCGTTGCCGAAATGCTGCCCATCGTGGAAAAAGTTGTTGAAACCGGTAAGCCCCTGTTGATCATCGCTGAAGATGTTGATGGTGAAGCGCTTTCAACGTTGGTGGTCAATCGCATTCGTGGCACATTCGCATCTTGTGCGGTCAAGGCCCCAGCATTCGGCGATCGCCGTAAAGCAATCTTGGAGGATCTTGCAGTTTTGACCGGTGGCCAAGTTATCTCTGCAGACATTGGGCTCAAGCTCGACAGTGTGGGTCTTGAAGTGCTCGGAACTGCTCGCCGGGTGGTTGTCACCAAAGACAACACCACGATTGTTGAAGGTGGTGGCTCTGCTCAGGCAGTGGCCGATCGAGTTGCGCAAATTCGCTCAGAGGTTGAGCGCAGTGACTCTGATTGGGATCGCGAGAAGTTACAAGAGCGCCTTGCCAAGATTGTGGGGGGAGTTGTGGTTATCAAGGTTGGTGGCCACACCGAAGTTGAGCTCAAGGAAAAGAAGCACCGAATTGAAGATGCCGTTTCTGCAACTCGTGCCGCGATCGAAGAAGGAATTGTTTCCGGTGGCGGGACAGCACTCGTGCAGGCTGCCAAAGTACTGAACGACTCACTGGGTCTCACGGGAGATGAAGCAACGGGCGTCAACATTGTGCGCAAGGCAACTTCTGAGCCACTGCGGTGGATCGCGGAGAACGCCGGAGAACACGGTTACGTTGTAGTTGCAACTGTTGCGGGATTGCCTGCGGGACACGGACTTAATGCCGCGACCGGTGAGTATGGCGACCTCATTGCGCAGGGTGTCATTGATCCCGTCAAGGTAACTCGTTCGGCACTTCAAAATGCCGCGTCAATTGCAGCCATGCTGCTCACCACCGAGGCACTTGTGGTGGAGAAGCCCGCTGAACAAGAAGCTGAATCACATGGCCATGGCCATTCACATCACGGACACTCACACTAGTTTGACATCTGCACAAAAATTCGACACCTGCACAAATTAATTAGGGGCGGCTCCCGTGGGAGCCGCCCCTAATCTTTTGAGGGGATATTTTTGAGGGGAAATTTTTAACTTGCAGTTGCGCTGAGCGCCCCGATGCCCAGAACATCGGATCCACGTCCGGCGTAAATCGCTTCGCGCTCGTCTTCGCTGAGCCCACCCCACACGCCATAGGGTTCCCGCACGGCAAGTGCGTGGGCGGCACATTGAACCTTTACCGGACAGGCGGCACACACTGCTTTAGCGGCGGCCTCTCGGTTGGCACGGGCTGGGCCACGTTCGCCTTCCGGGTGGAAAAAGATATTGGGGTCTTCACCGCGACACAAACCAATCATTTGCCAATCCCAGATATCTGCATTTGGTCCGGGAAGGCGAGAGATGTCAGCCATGGCGTTTCTCCTTGATCATGGGATCGGAATTTCCGAATTTTGCCCAATGACCTAACTATACAAAGCGCGCCAAAGGTTGGTCAAGCCTGCCACCTGTTTCAAAATGCGGAATGGAGTGAGATGGAGCACACTTAGGGGGTGCCAGCCGCTGCAGATGCCGTTTTTGACACGGTTGAGCTTCCTAGGGAACTGGCCCTAACCGTTTCAGCGGTTGCCCGTCGGCTAGGGGTAGCTCCGGCAACGCTTCGCACCTGGGATCGCCGCTATGGCCTGGGGCCATCTGCTCACCGGGAGGGTTGCCATCGACGTTATGTCGCGGGTGACCTGGCCAGGCTGGAGTACATGCGCTCACTCGTGGTCGCGGGGGTGCCCGCCGCCGAAGCGGCTCACCAGGCCCGCACCCTGGAAATCACCGAGGAGTATTCGGTCGCAACGACTCGATCAATTGTCTCGATTTGCACCGCCGATGAAGCTGCGGGTGTGTCAACCAGGACCCCGGTGGGCGGCGGCAATGTGGTGGCCACCCCGG
The DNA here is from genome assembly GCA_903896585.1 of uncultured bacterium. Classification (GTDB taxonomy): domain Bacteria; phylum Actinomycetota; class Actinomycetes; order S36-B12; family S36-B12; genus UBA4592. Next base: position 11,230 of record CAITYI010000095.1, on the reverse strand, counting down.
GTGCGGATCAAGGAGCCAGGGGACTCGCTCGCGCGGCAACCGCACTAGACGCTCAGGCGTGTCAGGAATTGATCTGTCGCGGCATTGCGAGCAACGGCGTTATTCCCACCTGGAATCAACTGATTGTTCCCGTATTGCGTGGGGTGGGCGAGCGTTGGCAGTCCTCCGGCAAGGGCATCGACATTGAACATGTTCTGAGCGCCACGGTGGCTTCAGCCCTGGGCTCAATTGTCAACAACACGACCACCTTCACGAACCCGCGCCCGGTGATGCTGGCCGGCGCGAACAATGAGCGTCACCAACTTCCCCTGTGGGCGTTGGCAGCGGCACTGGCCGAGGTGAATATTCGCACGCTCATGATGGGTTCGGGGCTACCCATCGATCCTCTGGGCGAGGCAATCACGAAAACCGGTCCGGCCGCGGTGTTCATCTGGTCGCAAATTGGTCCCACCGACCTATCCGAGTTGGAGCGCCTCCCCGTAACCCGGCCGGCGGCTCGCATTGTGGTGGGCGGACCGGGGTGGGTTGGGAGCACTCCTGCTCGGGTCGAGCGGATCATGGATTTGGAAAGTGCAACCGCGATGATTCAGCGGGCAGTCTGTTCCAGTTAACTCTAGGGACTAACCTTGGGTTCACCCACGGTTCGGAGGTTAGATTAGATGTCAGACTCGGCGTATTCGTCAGGCGAAGGATTGTCTTTCGCGAGCAAGGTGGCTTTCCTCGGATTGACCTTCGACGATGTACTTCTCCTTCCAGGCGAGTCCAATGTGGTTCCCAGTGACGTAAACACCACTGCATTAATCACCAGAAATATTCAAATCAGGTTGCCGTTGGCATCCAGCGCCATGGACACGGTGACCGAAAGCCGCATGGCCATTGCCATGGCCCGCCAAGGTGGCGTTGGAGTTCTTCACCGCAATTTATCTATTGAGGCGCAGGCCACCCAGGTGGATTTGGTGAAACGAAGTGAAGCGGGCATGGTCAACGACCCAATTACCTGCTCACCCGATGACACCCTCGCCGACGTGGACCGACTCTGCGGTCGGTATCGCATTAGCGGAGTTCCTGTTGTTGACTCAGACGGCACTCTCGTGGGAATTGTCACCAATCGAGATATGCGCTTTGAAGACAACCAGAACAGGCGAGTGTCTGAAGTCATGACCCCTATGCCACTGGTCACCGCGCCCGTTGGCGTTGCTCCTGAAGCAGCTCTCAGTCTTTTGGCAACTCGTAAAGTTGAAAAGCTTCCCTTGATTGACAGCAGTGGGAAATTGCGCGGCCTGTTTACGGTGAAGGATTTTGTCAAGGCAGATAAATATCCCCACGCTTCAAAGGACAAATACGGACGTTTGATCGTGGGCGCAGCGATTGGGGTGGGCGATGACTCCTATAAACGCGCACAGGCACTGGTCACCGCAGGTGTGGATTTTTTGATCGTTGACACCGCCCATGGTCACTCCAAGGCAGTGTTGGACATGGTGGAGCGGCTCAAGAAAGAAACAGATGTCGATATTGTCGGCGGGAATATCGCCACTCAGGAAGGTGCTCAGGCATTGGTCAATGCGGGCGCAGATGGTGTCAAAGTTGGAGTTGGCCCGGGTTCAATCTGCACAACCCGAGTTGTTGCCGGCGTCGGTGTCCCACAGATCACCGCCATTGAGCAGGCCGCATCAGTGTGCCGAGCAGCCGGGGTTCCCGTAATTGCCGATGGCGGAATTCAATACAGCGGTGATATCGCTAAGGCAATTGTTGCGGGAGCGGACACGGTCATGCTCGGTTCACTTCTCGCTGGCTGCGAAGAAGCACCGGGCGACGTTGTTTTTGTCAACGGCAAACAATTCAAGTCCTACCGCGGCATGGGTTCTCTGGGGGCCATGCAATCGCGTGGTGAAGCGCGCTCTTACAGCAAGGATCGCTACTTCCAAGACGATGTTCTAAGTGACGACAAACTTGTCCCTGAAGGAATTGAAGGAATGGTGGCGTATCGGGGACCGCTGTCGGCTGTTGCCCATCAACTCGTTGGTGGATTACGTGCCGCCATGGGCTATGCCGGTGCACCCACAATGCCGGAGCTCCATGACCGTGGACGACTGGTGCAAATCACCGCGGCCGGATTACGGGAGAGCCACCCACACGATGTCCAGATGACACTTGAAGCACCCAACTATTCAGGGCGGTAATTGTGGTTGATGTCGTAATTGGGGGATCGAAACAGGGTCGCCGCGGGTATTCATTCGATGAAGTGGCCGTAGCACCCCACCGGCGCACCCGCGATGCGTCTGAGGTTTCTACCGGTTGGGCCATTGATGCTTACAGGTTTGATACACCGTTCATTGCCGCCCCCATGGATTCCGTCGTGTCACCTGAAAGTGCTCAGGCAATTGCCCGCAATGGCGCTTTGGCTGTTCTCAATATTGAAGGTCTCTGGGCTCGTTATGCCGATCCGAGTTTGCTATTGCGTGAAATAGCTCAGGCGGATCACGACCAAGCAACTGAACTTCTACAAAAACTGTATTCGGAGAAGCCGGTTGACCATGGTCTGATCAAGGAACGGGTCGGACAGCTCAAGGAATCTGGAATCACCGTTTCGGTGGCCGTGTCCCCCCAAGCAACTCCGGAGTTGGCTCCCATTGCGGTGGGTGCGGGCGCAGAAATCATGGTGATTCGAGGGACCACTGTCTCTGCGGAGCATGTATCCGCCAATGGTGAGGCACTCAACCTGAAGAGTTATATCCACGATCTCGATGTTCCGGTAATTGTTGGCGGATGCGCAACCGCTCAAGCGGCCCTGCATCTGATGCGGACAGGTGCAGCGGGAGTGTTGGTGGGTTTCGGGGGCGGTTCCAGTCACACGACGGCAGAAGTGCTCGGTGTTCGTGTGCCCATGGCCACGGCAATTGCCGATGTCGCATCAGCCCGGCGCGACTATCTTGATGAGTCCGGTGGTCGATATGTTCATGTGATTGCCGACGGTTCCATGGGTAACAGCGGTGACATTGTGAAAGCATTTGCCTGCGGTGCAGATGCAGCCATGATTGGCTCGGTTCTCGCGCGCGCATCCGATGCACCGGGCGGGGGCACTCACTGGGGTTCAGAAGCGTGGCACCCCAATTTGCCGCGGGGAGAGCGGCACACCATGAACCAGGTCGGGTCCATTGACCAGGTTCTCAACGGCCCAGCAACGCGAGGCGATGGCACCATGAATCTCGTTGGCGCATTGCGAAAGGCAATGGCTACTACTGGCTACAGCGATTTGAAGGAATTCCAACGAGTGGAAATGATTATTTCCGCGTCATGATTTCGCTATCGGCATGATTCTCGAAAAAGCGCCGTATTGGGCGAAAGCACGTGCTTGCGCCACAGCTACTAGTGGTGAAAAATTCACGGTGACATCACCATTCGGGCAAGATCTCTATTCACTCGAACGATCTACACCTGCCGATGTTGCCAATGCGGTTTCCACCGCAAGAAATGCACAAGTTTCCTGGGCCACAACATCGATGCGCGATCGAGCGCGAATATTTCTGCGCTTTCACGACCTGCTCTTGCGCGATCGCGAGCAGATACTGGACCTCATTCAATGGGAAACTGGAAAGCCGCGAAAAGATGCCAATGAAGAACTTCTTGATGTTGCGCTGAATGCTCGCTACTACGCCCGCCGCCTGGGTGTTTTAAAGGAGCGCAGGCATATGGGGGCATTTCCCGTTCTCATTTCGGCAATTGAGCGTCATGTTCCCGTAGGCATCGTGGGAATTATTTCGCCGTGGAACTACCCGCTTACCCTGTCGGTCAGCGATGCCATTCCGGCACTGCTTGCCGGCAATGGCGTTGTGATCAAACCGGATCCGCTCACCTCGCTGACGGCTCTCCGCATGTCGGATCTGTTGATGCAGTCCGGTTTGCCTAAGGGCCTCTTTGGCATTGTGATTGGTGACGGTCGCGACCTTGGAACGCCGTTAATTGACGAGATCAATTTTCTGATGTTCACCGGATCGACAGCGGTGGGCCGGAACGTGGCAGCGCAATGTGGCCAACGCCTGATTGGGGTGTCCCTGGAACTCGGTGGCAAGAATGCCATGATCATTCGTGCCGATGCCGACATCGCCAAGGCGGCAGATATCGCTGCCCGCGCCTGCTTTAACAACACGGGTCAACTGTGTATTTCGATCGAGCGACTGTATGTGCACGAACTCATCTATCAGCAATTTTTAGCGGAATTTATTCAACGAACCGAGGCACTGGTCGAGGGAACGGGAATTGGCTGGGGAAGTGACTATGGGCCCCTCATTAGTGCACAACATGCGCAGAATGTTCAGGCATTTATTACCGATGCAAGAGATAACGGAGCCACGGTGCACACCGGTGGACAGCTCACCGGTAACTCCACCATTGCACCCACGATTTTGACAGGCGTGAGTGAATCCATGCGCGTATGTCGGCAGGAGACATTTGGGCCGGTCGTTGCGGTGGAGTCTTTTGCATCTGATCGCGAAGCGATCTCTCAAGCGAATGACACGGTCTTCGGCCTCAATGCGAGTGTGGTTTCACGCGACCGCAAAGCAGCACTGAGCGTGGCCCGGCAATTGCGCGCCGGAACGGTCAACATCAATGAGGGTTATGCAACCGCTTGGTCCACCATGTCCGCTCCCATGGGTGGCTTCGGTGATTCGGGTCTGGGCCGAAGACATGGAATCGCTGGAATCCTGCAATACACCGAGGGGCAAAACATTGCGACCCAGCATGCCCTGGGATTCGGTCCACCATTCGGCCTTTCTGACCAAGTGTGGGGTGAGCTACTCACTCGCTCAGTGGGCATCATGAAAAAGATCGGCTGGCGCTGAATATCGCGCAAGTAATTGAAGTGGTCCACTCCAGAAGGTCAGGTTCACAAGGTCAGGCCACGAAACACTGCCATCTATTTGCCCGGCCGGACAATCCAATAGAGTTTCGGCGTGGTCACCGATGCATCCCCGCACTTTGTGCGGTCAACTGTGGCGGCGGCACTCTTTTTTCTCCCCCTTGGAATTGTGGCTTTGGTCTTCAGCAGTAAATGTCAATCGGCGGTTAATGCGGGGGAGGCTTCGGTAGCCATGCGGGCCTCCGCCATGTCCAAACGGTTCTCCCTCGCCGCTTTCATCATTGGCGGGCTGATCTATGTAGTCCTGGTAGCCGGTTTCCTCCTGCTCGGCGCCTTTTCCTCGTGAGTGACTTCACTAGGCTGGGGTAGTGGTGAACCCAGATCCGACAGGTCCCGTTCTTGTCGTTGACTTCGGTGCGCAATACGCTCAACTCATAGCCCGCCGAGTTCGCGAGGCACACATTTACTCAGAGATAGTCCCGCATGTGATCACACCGGATCAGGTGCTCGCCAAAAAACCATCTGCAATTATTTTCAGTGGTGGCCCGTCCAGCGTCTATGCCTCCGAAGCGCCCAGTTTTGATAATTCCATTCTCGACCTTGGCATACCGGTTTTTGGAATTTGCTATGGCTTTCAACTTATGGCCCAAGCCCTCGGTGGGGAAGTTGCCCGCACGGGTACCAGCGAGTACGGCCGCACCGATCTCAATACTCGCGAGTCCGTAATTTTTGACGGAGTGCCAGCCAATATTTCCGTCTGGATGTCCCATGGTGATGCCGTTCACCGAGAGCCCGTCAATTTTCAGGTGTGTGCGGTCAGTGCAGGCGCTCCGGTGGCTGCTTTTGAGAACGTGGAATCGCGACAAGCTGGTGTGCAGTTCCACCCCGAGGTGTTGCACTCGGAGCACGGTCAAACTGTTCTGACCAACTTTCTTTTGCGGGTTGCTGGGTGCGAGCCGAATTGGACAATGTCGAATGTCATTGAAGAACAGGTGACATCGATTACGCAAACAGTCGGGGCTTCGCGAGTTATTTGTGGTTTATCCGGTGGTGTTGATTCCGCCGTGGCGGCCGCATTGGTTCACAAAGCTGTTGGCGACCAACTCACCTGCGTCTTTGTCGATCATGGACTTTTGCGCGCAGGCGAGGCAGAACAGGTCGAGACCGACTATGTTGCCGCGACGGGAATCAATCTGGTAGTGGTTGATGCTCGGCAAAGATTCCTTTCCGCACTAGCCGGTGTAAGTGATCCTGAAACCAAACGCAAAATCATTGGTCGCGAATTCATTCGGGTTTTCGAGGACGCTGCCGCCCAGGTCGTTGCGGATGCCGGCGCCCACGGTGAAAAGGTCGAGTTCCTTGTTCAAGGAACCCTGTATCCAGATGTTGTTGAATCCGGTGGAGGGTCTGGCACCGCGAATATCAAGAGCCACCACAATGTGGGTGGTCTACCCGAAGATCTTGAATTCACTCTCGTGGAACCGTTGCGCACACTTTTTAAAGATGAAGTTCGTCAGGTGGGACTTGATTTGGGTTTGCCCCCCGAAATCGTGTGGCGGCATCCATTCCCGGGCCCGGGTCTGGCTATTCGCATTATTGGGGCGGTCGATGAACCACGTCTTGACATACTCCGGCGCGCGGATCTCATTGCGCGCCAAGAACTAACGGCTGCGGGTCTTGATCGCGATGTGTGGCAGTTCCCGGTTGTGCTTCTAGCCGATGTCCGAAGTGTTGGTGTGCAAGGTGACGGCCGCACCTACGGTCACCCGATTGTTTTGCGGCCGGTGTCTAGCGAAGATGCCATGACGGCTGACTGGTCCCGCCTGCCCTATGACCTGATTGCCAAGATCTCCAACCGAATCACTAACGAAGTACCTGAGGTCAACCGCGTGACGCTGGATGTGACGAGCAAACCGCCGGGGACAATCGAGTGGGAGTAATCCACACGACGTAGCGAGTTCGAGTGGGAATGAGTGGTTTCCAAGGTATTGTGCCTATATGGATCTCGTATTTAATCTGATTGTTGTTCTTCATTTTCTCGGTCTGGCCAGTCTGGTGGGTGGCTTCCTGGTGCAAATGAAAAGCTCTGAAAAGGGTGTCAATCCGGCCATGTGGCACGGTGCACTCGTTCAGTTGGTGACCGGGGTTCTCATGGTGGGCCTGATCGAGAGTGGCGCATACACCGGTGACGACGGAGATCTCGACATGGCCAAGATCAGTGTGAAGCTTGCCTTTACCGTGATCATCGCCGTGTTGGCTTTTGTGGGTCGCAAAAAGACACCGCCCCAGGTCGCTTTTTGGGGCGCCATTGGTGCACTGTCGATCGCAAATATCTTTATCGCTGTTTTGTGGACCTAAGCTTCGGGGTTAAGCGGTATTCACCACTTTAAAACTTTCGGCGAGTTCGCCGTCGGGTAACCCGGCATCGGCTGCTGTCGCAGTCATCCAGTGGCGAATTCGTCCCTCGAGGTCTTCCATGTGAGCTGTTTGTGATTCGTGCGCCGTTAGTGCAGCGAGTTTATGCGGAAAAAACTGCGTGACATTTTCATAATGGTTGACTTCGGGTGAACCCATTACCCACACCTCACTCACCGTCCATGCATCCAGTCCTTCGTCTTGCAATAGAACGGGGTGCGCAAATGGATTACGTGCATCGGGGTATACCGAGAAAATGGCTGCTTCACCCGCGGCTAGGTGATCAGGGTGAGAGGAATAGATCCGATCCCAATTGCGCTCGGGGGATTGCATGAGCACCCTTTGGGGTTTCACCTGTCGAATCACGCGACTGATATCGCGACGCAAATCTTGGGTGACTTGAAGGTCACCATCCTTGTAGCCTAAAAAATGAATATCGGTCACTCCGAGGGCTGCACCGGCTTCGGTTTGTTCCCGACGGCGGATGCCGGGAATCTCACTGCGGGGCACATTTGGATCGGCGCCGCCAGCATCACCATCGGTGCAAATGCAGTAGGAAACCTGAATTCCGGATTCGACCCACTTGCGAACCGTGCCGCCAGCCCCGAAATCGACGTCGTCGGGATGGGCGGTTACCACCAGAATTCGGTCGATATTTTGCTCAGTTTCCATCAGATTTCCTCATAAAAATGCCCTTTCGGCGCTAAAAATACGAATTACATGGGTGTGAGTAGCCGTGGGGAGTAGTCACACCTGTCACTTTCGTGTCAGAGTATGCATGTGCTTCCCCACAACAAAGGGCATCTTGCCCTGCCCCGGTTCTGCGTGCGCGCAGGAGGTCTCGGGTTCAAGCCTGGCTTCACGGTTCGACTCAGGCGCGCTGTGGTGGGCGGCGTGAGTTTCCTCTCCATCTTCGCACTGGTCTTTGGCCTCGCCCCGGCTTCCGTGAGTAACGGAAGTGGCTGGACATCAACGTCCTGGACGGGTGTGCGTGCCGGGGCCCCCGAACCAGGGGTGGGACTACCAGCCGCTCCGGTTCCCCCGGGCGCACCGGTCGCCTTGCCACCCGAGATGGACGTGCCACCGGAATATGAAGGCCAAGCTCAGTGTGATCCCACCCCTAAACCTGGAACTCAAAAGCTTGCTGACTACATCCGAGCCGTTTACGGCAGCCAAGAAACTGTGTGGATTCCACGCGGATGCGATGTTGGAGGACAGAGTGAACACAAAGAAGGACGCGCCATCGATTGGATGGTCGACATCCGCGATGCCCAGGAGAGAGCTGATGCTGAATCATTCTTGAATTGGCTGCTCGGACCCGATCAATTTGGAGTGGAATACGGCAATGCAATGCGTCTGGGCGTGATGTATATCGCGTGGAATGATCGAATCTGGCGCGGATACGACATCAAGCGCGGTTGGACGGAAATGAAAGGTTGCTTTTCTACGACGGGGAAAAGTGCAGATAACCATTGCCATCGAAACCATATCCATATTTCCTTGACATGGGATGGGGCATCTGGTCGCACGTCATTTTGGGATGGCACACCGTTAAGCGCACCATTTTGTCCACGGGAGAAGTCCACCGCTGGTGCAGCTCCGGCGACCCGCGCAGCTGGAGTGGTGGGAATTGGCCAATTCCGAGTTCTCGGGACGCGAAGTGGGAAAGGTGTTCAGACTCGGTGCCGATTGCAGCAGGATCGGTGGAAGGGCGATAGTCGTCGACTATTTCCCAAAGTCACCGGCCAAGGTGGCGTCCCAGAAACCGGTGTTGCGGCCGTTCTGGTGAGAGTGTCGGCGCTGGGAAACAATGCGCCAACCACTATTCGCGCGTGGGCACCTGGCTCAAGTTCGAGTGTGCCGGTTGTTAAGGCGCCGATGAACTCCGACTCCAGTGGCGATGCCATTATTCCGGTAGCCACGGACGGAACAATTGCGATCGCCACCATTACCGGGGCAACCGACATCACCGTCGATGTCCTTGGGTACTACCCAGATGGCAGCGAAACGGAAAATAAAGCCGAAGTTGTGAGCGACACCCTGGTGGCCCCCTTGACCGAGTTTGAACCGACAGCGCCAGTACCGGCACCAGCACCAGTGCCAGAGGTGCCTGCCGCTCCCGAGGTAAGCCCCGATGGTGATCGATTTATTGGTATTGGATCTGAACTGGGATATGAATCCACTACCCAAGGAGCGATCCAGCCCGGAGAAGTACGCACAATTTCGTTGGCCGGACTCCCAGCTGATGCAACATCGGCGCTGGTCACTCTCACCACCAGTGAGGCAACCAAGAAGGGCAAGCTGCGAATTGGTCAAATCGGTGAGAAAGTGAACGCAGCCAAAGTTTCGCTACGCAAAAACAAGACTCGAACTTCAATTGTGGTTGTCCCAGTCTCGGGCGGCACCGTGCAGATCGCGGCTTCGAAAAGGCCATCGGTACAGGTCAAAGTGGAGATCCTTGGGTATCGGGCCGGCGGGGGTCAACTGAGCGCTCGCGGAATGTCTGCCCAACGTTTGATTAAATCTAAGTTTGATGGTGTAGAAGTAAAGGTAATCAGGGCTACGGGCGTTGGTTCTGTACCCAAGAAAATGAAGAAAGTTGCTGGAGTAATCCTTCGAGTCACTACCCGAGGTAGGGGATCCGAGGGCCGTCTGGCGGCTTATGCAGTAGGCGGCGCTGATCGTGGAACCCGATCTGCCCCCGTTGCCGCAAAGGGACCAACTGTGTCCATTGTGGTTGCGGAAGTCGGTGACGATGGCCAGATCGCGTTGGCATCCAGTGTGCCGACCAGAGCAATCGTTCAGGTCATTGGGTACATCAGCCGATAGTCGGTCCTGACACTTAGACTGCAACGGTGTTAGATCCGCAAACAACCCACTCTTCTGATCAAGTTCTATCTGGTAGTGATCGAATCGAGGAATTGGTAGCTGATCTCAATCCTGCTCAGCGAGAAGCCGTGGCGCATCGGGGCGGACCCCTTTTAATTGTGGCCGGAGCCGGCTCGGGTAAAACCCGAGTTCTCACTCGACGAATCGCCCACCTTTTGGCCACTCGCGCGGCTCATCCCGGAGAGATCTTGGCCATTACTTTCACCAATAAGGCGGCAGCAGAGATGCGCGAGCGGGTGGTGGAAATCGTTGGGCCGAGCGCTCGCAGTATGTGGGTGTCGACCTTCCACAGCGCCTGTGTGCGAATACTGCGCGCTGAGTCACACCGGTTGGGAATCAAAAGTACTTTCACAATCTATGACACTGCGGATTCACTGCGGCTGATCACATTGGTCCTTCGCGATCTCAATATTGACGCAAAAACAACCAGGCCGCGAGTAATTCTCAGTCGAATCTCCTCGGCCAAAAATGAACTCCAGGATCAGGAATCCTTTGCCGCGGCGGCGGAAAGTGATCTTGACAAGATTGTCGCGGAAATTTACCGTGAGTATCAATCACGGTTAACCATGGCTAATGCGTTTGACTTTGACGACCTTATTGGCACCACGGTGGCGTTGCTGCAGTTATTTCCTGAAGTGGCCAATCACTATCGGCGCAGATTCCGCTTTATTTTGGTGGATGAATACCAGGACACCAACCACGCTCAGTACATGTTGATCAAAGAACTGGTTGGTTCCGAAGGTGGAGAGATTCCACCAGGTGAACTTTGTGTGGTCGGTGATGCTGATCAATCCATTTACGCATTCCGTGGCGCGAGTATTCGCAATATTGAGGAGTTTGAGCGCGACTATCCCAGTGCGCGCACAATTCTTTTGGAGCAGAACTATCGGTCCACGCAAACTATCCTGTCGGCAGCTAATGCCGTGATCTCCAAGAATGCTTCCCGTCGCGCCAAGAATCTTTGGACTGACTCCGGTGATGGCGATCAGATTGTTGCCTATGTTGGCGACGATGAACACGATGAAGCCTCCTTTATTGCGCGGGAGATTGACCGTCTGTCGGATGCAT
>CAITYI010000094.1 GCA_903896585.1 uncultured bacterium | reverse complement strand
TCGGCCGAGTCATCGGTTAAAGAACTTACCGACACTCGCTAATTCACCGTCGAATCACGCGGTCTAGTCACGGTCAATAACTATGGATACCAATGTGAAATCAGATGGAGCGTGGTCCCGCACAACAAGTGCGGGGCCACGCTCCATCCGAATCAGTTGAGTGAGATTTTCTCACTCAGTTAAGTAATAAATCAGGAATAGATAGCCGTTATTTCAGCTTCGTGGTCCTTCATGACAATATTTCGCTTGAGTTTCATCGAAGGTGTCATTTGACCACCCTCTTCTGTCCAGTCGATGGGCAAAATGGTGAATTTCTTTATTGCCTCTGCTTGTGAGACTGCCTTATTGGCTTCATCTACCGCAGACTGAATTGTCGCCCGCATTGCTTCATCGTTCACGAGATCCGCAATGGCTGTGTTCTCCGGACGATCGTTCTGCTTCAACCAAGATGGAACGGCCTCTGGATCAAGTGTGACGAGTGCGCCAATAAAGGGTTGGGCGTCACCAACGACCATGCATTGGCTTACTAGGAAGTTGCTGCGCAAGCGATCCTCAAGAACTGCAGGTGCAACGTTCTTGCCGGCGGCAGTGACAATCAGTTCCTTTTTGCGACCGGTAATTCGCACAAATCCTCGATCGTCAATTTCGCCAATATCGCCGGAATGGAACCAGCCATCCGCTTCCAGAACCTCCGCTGTGGCCGTGGGGTTATTCCAGTAACCAACGAATATTTGGTCACCGGCCAGGAGTAATTCGCCGTCCGCGGCCACCTTGACTGAGGCACCGGGCACGGGTTGTCCGACCGTGCCTATCCCGATGGCGGAAGGCCGGTTCACCGTGGTGGATGCGGATGTTTCAGTCAATCCGTAGCCCTCCAAGATTGTCACGCCAATTCCGCGGAAGAAGTGACCAAGACGGGCACCCAATGGCGCTCCACCTGAGACGGCCCACTCAATTTTGCCACCCATTGCCGCGCGAATCTTGCTGTAGACCAACTTGTCAAAGAGAGCGTGTTTGATTTTCAGCCCAAGTCCAGGACCGCCGTCGTCGAGTGCCTCGCTGTATTCGACGGCCACCTTGGCTGCCGTATCAAAGATATGTCCCTTACCAGCGGCAATTGCTTTCTGTTGAGAGGAGTTGAAGATCTTCTCAAATACCCGTGGTACCGAAAGCACGAATGTGGGCTGGAAACTGCCTAAAAGTGGCAGGAGTTCCTTGACATCCGGAGCATGTCCCATGCGCACTCGAGCCCGAACGCAGCCAAGCTGAATTGTGCGACCGAATACGTGGGCAATGGGAAGGAAGAGCAATGTGGATGAGTTCGGTGCCAGGAAGACATCGTGAAGGCCGGCAACCACATTGTCTACTTCGAACATGAAGTTCTTGTGGGTCAACATGCAGCCCTTTGGACGACCCGTTGTGCCGGACGTGTAAATAATGGTTGCCAATGTGTCTGGCTGGATTGTGACTCGTCGGGCTTCCAATTCCTGGTCGGAGACATCGACGCCGGCGCGCGTCAGGGCATCGATTGCGCCATCGTCGAAAACCCACACTCGGGTCACGTCGGGTAGGTCTACGGCGACTTCCTCAAAGACTGCTTTATTGGCATGGCGTTCGCAGAACAAAGCAACTGAACCGGAATCGCTCAAAATCCACTGCACTTGCTCGGCCGAAGATGTTTCGTATACGGGAACGCTGATGCAACCGGCGTACCAAATGGCGTAGTCGACCAAGGTCCACTCGTATCTGGTGCGGGACATGACGGCCACCCGGTCACCTGCTTGAATGCCATTGGCAATTATCCCCTTGGCAACAGCTTTCACCTGGGTCAGAAATTCGGCTGCCGTGACTCCGACCCAAGCATCGCCTCGAGGGAGTGAGAAAACAACCGTGTTGGGAGCTTGGGTTGCGTTCTCTAAAATGTGGTCGGTGAGATTGCCACTCGTGGGGGCAGGGACCGCTACGGGGACGCTGAACTCTTTAAGCATGAATCTTGTTCCTTTCGGTCATTCCTGAGCCAAAACAGGCGAAGGAAAGTGAGGTGGTCCCAACGTACGCGAAATCCCTTTTCCGCGCTAGATATCCATCGGGAAAGTAAGGAGTTATCGTAGGGGGGTGACAGAGGCAATTTCCGCCAGCATTGACATCACCGACGATACCTTCATTTTGACCAGCAGTTCGCTGGTCGCTGAGGTGGTTCGGGATCGCGATCGTTGGCGGATCTGGTGGCCCGATCGAGTGCTCACGGTATACAGCGATAGGGGAGACCGAGGTCTTCGCTGGACTGTCGCGGGTGATTTCGTGGGGTCGACCGAGATCTGGATTGAGGAGTCAGCTCCGGGGGTCATCGTTCATTACTACCTACGGGTTGATGCCACCCGCGAAGGCAGTTCGCTACTAAAGGGCTCGATCACCGGTTCCCCTCGTTCAAATCGATACCTGCAGAAGGTTCGTCATCGGGAAGTCACCACATGGAAGCGCATTGTTTGGCAGATAAAGGATGAACTTGAAGGCCTGAGAGGTATCACGTGAACACGACCCCTTTGGTAGTTGCGCCACTTCGCCAATGGCCAGCACGGTGACCGCCCGGGTTCATATTGTCAGCGATGTTCACGGCGCCGTCGATGCCGTGAGTCGTGCGGCGGAGGGTAGCGATTTCTTTGTGTGCTTGGGGGATTTAATTCTTTTCCTCGACTACGACGACCCTGAAAATGGTATCTACGCCGAATTATTCGGAACGGAATACGCCAAAACCTATATTGAGTTGCGGACGGCTAATCGTTTCGAGAAGGCAAGAGAGTTCAGCGCGGCCGCATGGGAAGGAATTGGCGTGACCTCCCCGGAACAACGGTGGGAAAAGTTAGAGGCCAAAGTCCACGAGCAGTACGCCCGCATGTTTGCGGCACTTCCTTCACCGTCTTTCTTGACCTATGGAAACGTTGATGTCCCACAACTGTGGGAGCAGTATTTACGACCCGGTCACACTGTCCTTGACGGCCGAGTAGTTGAGGTCAACGGTCAGCGCTGGGGCTTTCTCGGTGGTGGGCTGACCAGCCCCATGCGAACCCCCTACGAGCTTGAGCCTGACGTTTATGCTCAAAAGCTTTGGGATATGGGTCCGGTAGACGTTCTATTCACTCACATCCCACCGCGACATGAACTACTCAATTACGACACGGTTGCCCGAAGATTCGAAGTGGGTAGTTCAGCAATCACAGATTACATCCGTGAATATCAGCCTCGCTACCATTTTTTTGGCCACGTGCACCAGCCACTCAAAGCTCGTCTACGCATGGGCGCAACCGAATGCATCAACGTGGGGCATTTTCATGGCAAAGAGAAGCCATACATTATCGATCTGTGATCGCCTATTGCATGGCATGAATCCGGCAATGGGGAGTACGGTGTGGGTATGGCCGATCAGACTGAGTCCAGCATATCCATTAACGCCGATCCAGAGCGAATCATGAATGTCATTGCCGACCTTGAGGCCTACCCTCAATGGAGCGATGGAATCACCTCTGTCACTGTGCTGAGTAAATACGAAGATGACAACCGTCCAGCTGACGCTCGCTTCACTCTCGCATCTGGGCCTATCAAAGACACCTACGAATTGGAATATGACTGGACTGGAAATCAGAAGGTTACGTGGACGCTGTCTACTGCTGAAATGCTTAAAGCCATGGATGGTGAGTACGAACTCACGGCACAAGAAGATGGTTCGACCCTGGTGCAATACCGGCTTTCGGTAGACGTCAAAATTCCCATGATCGGTATGCTCAAACGCAAAGCGGAGAAAGTGATCGTGGACACCGCACTCAAGGGGCTGAAGGAACGTGTTGAATCCGGAGCAGGAAGTAGTACCTGAGTTTCACATTGTCTGCGGTTATTCCGCCCGCAAGTTGGGATGGACACCATCAGAGCAAATTCCCGGTGCAGACTCTGGTAACTCTTGGACCTCTAGGTGGGTGTCCTTCATTCAGGCACTGCATCAAGTGCATGGGTTCGATACCCCGCCAATAGAGCTTGTGGCGGACCTCCCTTCCTTAAGGGAATTGAGCCGCATTATTGATGCCGGCGCATCAGCGGTTCTGGAATTCGAGTCTCTGGGAGATTGTGTTCGCGCGGTCGCCGAGCTCGAAACTACTGGCATGATTCTCCGCAGATTGGATTCGCCTCAGTTCGCCATTTGGTGCGGGGCACATCAATCTTCAGCCCGCGGACAATTGTTGTCAATGATCGCCGAGGTTGAATCCGCCCTTCACATCCTTCGCTCCGCCACGTGTTCACTACATGTTGTCATAGCGGCAGATCCTCTCTCGGCGAAATTGACCAAAAAGGAGATTCGAAAGGCTTCGCTCCTAGGTTTATCTGTAGACAGTGTGCAAATGCTGTGGGGATCTCAAGTTTCTGCAAAGCGAATGAACTCCTGGGCGGAGAAGTTAGTCTTGGCGGGTGCCGGCCTGGTGTGGCTACGCTCAGAGGGTAAACCAAGTCGGATCTTGGAATTGGAAAAAGTAGACCATGCACCGGGGCGGGTCCTTAAAACCGGAACACTCGTGGAACTGGGACCTGGGGAATACCTTTATGTCATTGATTTTCCGGGGGCGAAAAAGATGGATTTACGGGTGGGGATTCTCGACAACCACTGCGTCTTTGAGTTAATGGGAGTCCGTCGCTACCTTCAATTGCCGGCGGCGTGCTCTCGGATGCAAGCACGCAATTGCACACTATCTTCGACCCACATTGCTCTCTACTTCACCGTTCAGGAGGATCTATGGCCGACTCAGTAGAACCGATGGATCTTGGATCATGGTTGGAGTCGTTGGGTGCACCCGACACCATCATGGGTGTCCTACCTAAGGAACTTCGTGACATCGACATCACTTCTGTTCTGAAAATGTTAGCGGCAGTGAATCCGCCAACATTGGGTTCAATTGGCGTGGAGACTGCATCAAATAGCGAATCAGGCCAGGTTCCAAGCGGCGCTTCTGAATCAGCGATTCACTGGTTGCCAATAGTGCGGGATTAGGCGGGATTAGGGTTGCCGCGTGAGTATTAGTGTGGGCGTGGACATTGGCGGCACCAAGATCTTGGCTGGTCTAGTCAACGAACACGGCGAAATCCTCAATAAAGTTCGTCGGAAGACTCCGCGAACTGATTCAACTAGCGTGCTCGAGGTCGTAGCCGAGGTGGTCGCCGAAACTATTTCACAGGTAGATGGCTCAATTGCTGGAATAGGTGTGGGGGTGGCTGGGCCAGTAGACCCCAGCTGCTCGACTGTGCTTTTTGCGCCGAACCTGCAGTGGGCAGATGTTCCAGCCAGGGCTATTTTGGAAAATGCGACCGGGCTTCCCGTCTTGGTGGACAACGATGGAAATACCGCCGCCTGGGGTGAGGCAAAATTCGGCGCTGGGCGAGGATCCAGCAGTGTTATTACCGTGACCGTTGGAACAGGTATCGGAGGCGGTGTGGTGCTTAATGGTGAGTTGCTTCGGGGAGCACATGGTGCAGCCGGCGAAATCGGTCATATGGGTGCGGTAGCAGACGGTCTCCAGTGCGGTTGTGGCCG
>CAITYI010000093.1 GCA_903896585.1 uncultured bacterium | reverse complement strand
CATCCGCTCCTCAACCGTCCATGACCCTTTGACAATAGATTCCAGAACTAGATTGATATCCTCATGCTCTGCCTCCGCGAGAAAACCAACATGGCCGAGATTCACTCCAAGTATCGGGGCTCCCGAGTGCCTACTCACCTCAGCGGCGCGCAACATGGTGCCGTCTCCGCCAATGACCAAAATCAAATCGCTCTTTTTGAGATCAATCCCTGCCTGTGTTCCCTCGAGGCCAACAGGTCCATTTTCGGAGGACTCAGGTTCCAGCGAAACGTCAATTGACGCACTCCGCAATCCCTGAGCAGCAAGCTCGGCGACAGAACGAGCATGATCTGATTGCGGATTCACCACCAGGTGCACCCGCGAAGGCACCTGATAGGCACCTGTGGACTCGGTCACTGTGGCCCCTCTTCTACGACTCGGAAAATCAACTGCTCCAATTGTTGTGTATTGAGGCTTTCAGGCAAGGTTGAATCTGGCATTGTGTGGGTAAGCCAGAGGAAATACTCCACATTGCCCTTAGGCCCAGGCAAAGGGCTGGCCGTGACTCCGGTTACGTTCCAGTCCAAATCAATGGATTTGCGTGCGACCGTGAGTACGGCCGCTGCACGCACCTGTGGGTCCCGGATCACGCCATGACTTGCATTCACTAGGTCTTTTCCTGCCTCAAACTGAGGTTTAACCATGAGCAGCATTTGCCCCAATGGATCAACAAGTTGGGTAAGCGCTGGAAGGACCGTGGTCAGCGAAATGAATGACAGATCCGCCACAATCACGGTAGGCAAACTTGGCAGTTCTTCAGAGGATAGATTTCGGATATTGGTGCGTTCCATGACTACAACAGATGGGTGCGAACGTAGTGACCAGGCCAGTTGACCATAGCCGACATCCACGGATATCACCAACTTCGCTCCCCTCTCGAGTGCAACTTCCGTGAATCCCCCTGTGGAGGCACCAGCATCCAAAACCACCTGACCTGCAAGGTCAACGTGGAGGGCGTTGAGGGCACCAATTAACTTCAATGCGCCGCGGGACACGTATGTCTTTGACGTGTCTAAGACTTTGATACTGATTTGATCAGTGACCATGCGAGCTGGTTTTAGAGATGGCATGCCATCAACTAAGACATGTCCATCGAGAATTGCCGAGTGGGCCTCAGCGCGGGATCTAGCTAAGCCTCGGACTACCAGTTCGGCATCAAGCCTGCGCATGAGCGCCGACAAAATAATAGGGCAAGCATTCCGCCTGATCAGCGATCAAGTTGCGACATAAGGTTGTGCAGACGGCCGTGTACCGTACTCAGGATCTCAGCATGAGTATGAATACTCTCAGGATCAATATCCTGCATCAATTCCAGTGCTGAATCAACGTCTGCGTTCCCCGTCGCCTCCCAGACCGGCAAAGTCAACTCGGGGTCTGCGATTTCTTCTAACACCATGACATCGGTGGTCTCTTCAATTTCCGATGCTCTCTCCGGGAAGCTGCTTTCCACCTCACTCATTCACAATCACCTTCTTTTTCTTCACCGTAGGTGCTGGCTCCCCCGTCGTTTGTGTTGCAAGGTCTTTTTCAAGTTTGTCCACCCGGGCGCGGACTGCAGCGAGTTCATCTTCCCGGACAAAGCCGATGCGCCCTACTGCCTTGTCCACTTCAATACGAATCATGTCCACGAGCATGTCTCGGTTAGTTTTACTCAGAGCGATCAGGTCATCTGCCGCCTGTTGCACCGTAGCGGCAACATCTGAAGGCTGTTTAGTTCCCAGCGACATGCCTTGGGCAATGAGAGCCAGGGCAGTATCTTTTGCCTTGGCTGCGGTCACCTCTGTGAGGCCACTTGCCAACTCGACGTAGTTTTTCAACGGTCCTAGATTAGGTACTCCTGGCAACATAGTCCCATTATCCTTGCTCAAACAGACATTACAACTACCCCCACGAGATAGCTCAGTTATTACCCAGATCTAGGGCAATTTCTCCACTGCCAAACTTAGATAAACCAACAGAAGGCACTAACTCCCATTTGAGGGCATCAGCCGCCCTCAAACGATTAATGAACGTCCCACCCGAAGCAGTTACTCGAATACCGTCAGCATCGAAAATGGCTCGTGCGTCTGCACACGTTGCTCGGTGGCTCTCAACTTTGCAGTCTGGGTAGGGCTCCATCAATGTTCTAATGCTTTCACCAAGATAAGTGGCACGGATTTCCGATCGCCAAACATCCTCTGGAATTGCAACACCGGTGAGTACAAGCAAGGTCTCAATACTTAAGTCACGCGCACCAGCTATGTCGGTGTCGTAGCGATCTCCCACCATTAGTGGGTT
>CAITYI010000092.1 GCA_903896585.1 uncultured bacterium | reverse complement strand
GCACTTTTGCGCACGGATAGGCGGGCGGTCGTTCTCACCTGGTGGGCATTTGCTGGGATTGCGGCGCTCACTGCGCTGGTGCAGGTCCTGTTCCTCTTCACCCCACCCGGCCAAACAGTTGAAATTCGCACCTGGCCTGGCCCGGCAACCTTAGTGATCTCGCTTGCGCTCATTGCGGCGGCGGCGCTTGGGGCTCAAGGATTGCGCACCCGATTCGTCGGGCAAAGTTTTAGTGCGGGTCAACCGGCTGCCGTCGTCGCCGTACTCGGAGCACTTCTCGCACCGGTGTTATCTATCGGGTGGCTCATTTCCGCGAGTGACTCCACCTTGTACCGGGGGGATCGGGCTGCCGTTCCAGCATTTGTCGCCGCCGATGCATTTAGCCCGCAGGCACCACGAACCCTGATCATCAATGATTCAAAATCTGGTCGGGTGACGTACACGGTCATCAATGGCGCTGGGCTGACGCTTGGCGATGCTGATGTGCCACCGCCGGCGGAGTCGTGGATCGCCATTGATCCTTATGTTGCCGACATGGCTTCCGGTCGCGGCGGAAATGAAGTAGTCGTCCTCGCCGGGTATGGAATTCGCTATGTAATTCTGGCTCCGGGTTCATCACGGGATTTAGTTCCCACCCTGGATGCCGAGCCAGGTCTGCGCCGCCTTTCCAATGCTGACGGGGAGGTTCTGTGGCGGGTCGCTGGCGTCACCTCTCGAGCGCGCATCTTCGATGGCGTAACCGAATCACCCGTAGGCGTTGCGCAGCCGGCCACCATGGCGACAGATCCGTATATCGACCAAACACTGCCGGATGGCTCGGGGGAGCGCGTGCTATTCATCGGCGCTAGTGCTGATTCCCGATGGACCGCAGGTGAACTTGATCAGGTCACAACTGATTCGTATTTGAACTGGTCGTCGACTTTCACGATCCCGGCGGGCAGTCCCCCCATTAGTGTTGAATTCGACTCGACATCGCGCAATCTGTGGCTATTGGGTCAGCTCATCGTTGTTCTGACGCTGGTTCTAGTCGCACTGCCCAGTCGCCAGCGTTTCGACGTCGATGTCGACGCTGAAGCGCTGGCCGCACTCGCAGCACCGGAGGGGCGCACCCCATGATTCTTCTTTCTCGACGCTGGGCTGCTCCCGTTGCCGTCGTTGTCATTGCAACGTTGCTCATTGGCCTCAGTCTGCTGGTCCAACAAAAGTCACCTGCCCAATCGGTGGGAGCGGTGACTCGGGAACCGATTGGATCCAGCGTGCTGTTGTGCCCAGAGCCCGGTGCGGGAGGTGACCTGGGTGTTCGGGTGACGGCGGCCGTTGTTCCAGGTTTCGCGGGTCAGGATGCACCGGTTGGTTCTGCCGGGTTGATAACACTTCCCGGCAAAGAGTCGGCGCAATCATTGATTCGGTTACCCGGGGGCCAATCTCAGATCGAGGCATTCGGAACCCGTCTGCCGGCAATTAGGGCTTTCGGTGAGGGATCCCTGGCTCCGGGTTTGGTGGCAGATCAATGGGGGCGTGATCCGAGCGGTCAGGGTCGTGGCATGGCGAGTACGGCTTGTGCACCTGCGGCATCAGAATTCTGGTTTGTCGGTGGGGGCGCAATTGCCGGCCGCAAGACCAGGGTCTTGCTGGTGAACCCCGACGACACGGCAGCCAGTGTCGATGTGATCATTCACGGACCCGATGGCGTCATTGATGCACCTGCTGGCCGAGGTTTGGTCATCCCCGCTACCGATCGCCTTACCGTGCAACTTGACGTGTTGGCACCCGGGATTAATGCCACGGCGTTTCACGTGATTGCCCGCACCGGTCGGATCGGTGCATCGGTGGACGATGAACAGCGCTCAGGTTTGGCCTCGGTCGGTACCGACTGGATCCCACAAAGTTCACTGCCGTCCAACAAGGTTTATGTGCCCGGGATTATCAACGGACTGGGTGCGCGAGTTCTGTCCATTGTTTCTACTTCCGAAAATGATGCAAATGTCACCGTTCGCGTGATTTCAGCAGAAGGAACCTATGAACCGGCCGAGCGAAATTCGTTCACGGTGACAGCCGGTGGGGTGGTGACGGTCGATATGGCTCCGGCACTTCCGCAAACGCCGGACGGATCCCTGCCATCCACGCTCGAGTTGACTTCCGATCAGCCCATTGTTGTGGGGATGCGGCAATTCTTCGGTGGTAAGCGGGTACAAGATGAAACATCATTTAGTGCAGGTGCACAACCTTTCACCGGACCCGCGGCGGTATCGGGGCTGCCCGTTCGTCCCGATACCGATATTCGTTTATATCTGACCGCCCCTGACACCGATGTTGAGTTGGATGTCGTTGTCCTGCCATTTGCGGGTGGTAAGGCTGCGGCGACACCGACCACACCGCGCCGAGTTTCAATCGGGGCTGGAACCGTGAAGAACATCAAATTAGAGGCACCTGCAGGTGTTGACTGGTTCACCGCGGTCATCACACCGGTGGAAGGTTCTGGCCCGGTTCTGGCGGCTCATCGGGTTCGAGAGAAATCACGATTCGGAGATTTGGTCACCGGCTACCCCTGGAATCCACTTCGAGTTGAAGTTTTAGTGCCGACCGCGAATCAGAATGCGGGGGTTGGCATGCGGCGTGCCGCCAGCGCTTCCTGACTTCTCCACACTAGCGTTGCGTGGGTGAGTCGTCGACGTTGTTCCAAACCCTCGTGCAGTCTTCCGGCTGCATCAACGTTGACCTATGTATACGCCGACTCGACCGCCGTACTTGGCCCGCTGGCTACATTTGCTGAACCACATTGCTATGACCTGTGCCAAATGCACAGCGAACGCATGACCGCTCCCCGCGGTTGGGAAATCGTTCGGATATCACCAGATCCGGAAGCACTGAAGCCGTCAAGCGATGACCTTGAGGCCTTGGCCAATGCCGTTCGCGAGGCAGCCCGACCTCGCTATATTCAAGATCAGCCGGCCGAGAATTTGCCGGAGGACGTCACCGAGGGTGCACGGCGCGGTCACCTACGGATTTTGCACACCACGCTCGGTGATTCCCACCCTGATTAATCGCGTTACCGACCCCACGGCCTAACCGATACCCTGTGGCTGTGACCGATCCCACTCCGACCGATTCCACTCCGACCGATTCCACTTCGACCGATCTATCCAACATCATCAAGGCTTATGACATCCGCGGGACCTACCCGGACCAAATCAATGAGGATCTGGCTCACGCCGTGGGGGTCGCCTTTGTCAAGGTGCTCGGCATCTCGGCAGCCGATGGTGGTCCGGGTGCTGTCGTCGTGGGTCACGATATGCGGCCCTCGGGTCCAGATTTGGTCGCATCTTTCGCTGAGGGCGTGCGCGAAATGGGGTGCAGTGTCATTGAGATCGGCTTGGCCAGCACCGATGCCTTGTATTTTGCTTCGGGGCACCTGGCCCTACCGGGGGCCATGTTCACCGCCAGTCACAATCCCGCGCAGTACAACGGCATCAAGTTGTGTCGGGTGGGCGCGGCACCTGTTGGTCAAGATTCTGGACTTCGGGAAATC
>CAITYI010000091.1 GCA_903896585.1 uncultured bacterium | reverse complement strand
TTTCAATTGCGCTGAAAGTTCCAACAGGGAAGCTAATTCAGCGGGCGTGAAATCACTCTCTTTGAGGAAATCCCGACCCGTAAGGTTCAGGGCTCGAATCGAGTCCCGGCTCAATTCCGCGGGGCTATTCACCGGTGCTGACTCCATGACGGGAGTCTATTGCGAAGACTGACCAGCAAAACCTAGTGAGCGCTCTGAAATTGCCTGATTGACCGCTTGGCCAGCGATTCGAAGACCCGCACCAGCCGAATGTGGGATGTGATGGGCATCCATGCGGCGGAAGATTTGTTCTCGGTCATCCTCGCTGAGCCCTCCCCACACTCCGTATGGCTCTCGTGCTCGAATCGCATAGTCAGCGCACTCAAGCCGAACCGGGCAGGATGCACAAACCCGTTTGGCAGATTGATCGCGTCTAATGCGCGATGAACCGCGTTCATTCTGGGGGTGAAAGAACAGGAGCGGATCAGCACTGCGGCATCGGCCCAACTCCTGCCAATGCCACTTGGAATCTACTGGAACCTGAGCCAGAGGTTGTTGTGGCACAGCAATCAATTCCCTTCTCCATGCACTTTTCAACTTTCTACAAATCTACGCCCAGATTTCCAGTAACTCGGCGGGACCAAAGTCCCGATATTGCAGCTTTGGTCGTAAAAAACCGGCGGAATGGCGTATCTGGTTGACCGATTGTTATTCCGGAGGAGCTTCCGCTGCGAGTTCGGATTCTGATTCGGATTGCGCAATTTGAGCTCTGACATCGTCCATGTTGACATCGCGGACGGCCTGCACCAAGTTGTTGAATGCTTCTTGGGGGAGGGCACCTGCCTGCGAATACAGCACTACACCCTCACGAATAGCCATGAGTGTGGGAATCGATGAAATCTGGAAACTGCCAGCAAGTGCCTGCTCGGCCTCGGTGTCAACTTTTGCAAAGACGATATCGGGATTTGTTTCCGATGCATTTTCGTAGACGGGTGCGAAGTTGCGGCATGGACCACACCATTGCGCCCAGAAATCCACAAACACAATGGAGTTACCCTGAATGGTCTCTGCAAATGTATTTTCTGTGAGATTAATAGTAGCCATGGCTATACCCTAGGGGGTATAGAGAAATATGTCAAAATGTGGGGCACACCCACACTGCGAATGTCGCCAGAGCGCCGGAAAAGTAGGCTGGGAAGATGAGTATGCCACTCGATAGCCCAGGCTTAGATCAACCTTCTGTGGAATCCGTGGGCAGTACCTTGACAAAAGAGCGTGAATCTACCTTCGACGATGGTGACCACGAGAAATTCGCCCACTATGTCGAAAAGGATAAAATCGTGGAAAGCGCGGTGACGGGTGCTCCCGTCAAAGCACTGTGCGGGAAAAAATGGATTCCGAATCGGGATCCGTCAAAGTTTCCAATCTGCCCGGAGTGTGAAGCGATTCACGCAGGGCTCCCACGCAATAAAGATAAAAAGTAGACAATAGATCTATGAAAAACGAACGAAACTAGTGTCAACAGTGAAGTATTTCGGCGGCGCAACCCCGCGCCTCCTTGTATCACGATAGGAATAACAAACACATGCATCGAAATTCAATTCGCCTTGCCAGCGTGGCAGCAATTACCGCTGCCGGATTAGTTCTTGCTGGTTGCAGCTCCAGCGAAGAAACTGCAACGGAGACCACAAGCGCTGAAGCAACTTCAACGGAGTCGGCAAGTGAGTCCGCGGCTACCGACGAGTGTGCTTTTGAGAATCTCACCACTCTCACCCCAGGTGTTCTCACTATTGGCACGGACACACCCGCCTACCCGCCGTACTTCTCTGACGACGATCCCACCAATGGTGAAGGTTTTGAGTCCGCAGTTGCTTACGCGGTTGCCGACAAACTCGGATTTATGCCAGCAGATGTCGTGTGGGAAGTAGTTCCCTTTAACACCTCATATGCTCCAGGGGACAAGAACTTTGATTTTGACATCAATCAGATTTCGATCACTCCTGAGCGCGCTGAAGTTGTTGACTTCTCCGATGGTTACTACACGGTGAACCAAGCGGTCGTGGCCTTCAATGACTCACCAATCGCAGGAGCAACAACAATTGCTGAGCTCAAGGAAGCAAAGTTGGGTGCTCAGGTTGGAACAACAAGCCTGGATTTCGTGACAGAAATTGTGCAGCCAACCAATGAACCCTATGTTTTCAATGACACCAACGATGCAAAGTCGGCGTTGTCTAATGGGCAGATTGATGGAATCGTGGTGGACCTCCCCACGGCCTACTATGTCACCGCAGCCGAGTTCGAAAACAGCAAGATCGTTGGACAGTTTGCTGCTCAAGAAGGTGGCGAGCAGTTCGGTCTGTTGTTCCAAAAGGGCAACCCCTTGGTCACCTGCGTGAACAAGGCACTGACCGAACTCAAGGATTCTGGTGAACTTCAGACAATCCAGGACACCTGGTTGGCCGGTGCTACCGCTCCTTACTTCACCGAACAATAACCACGAATATTTGATTCGAAAATCTCAATAGCACTAGCGTGAACACACCTGCTCCTGGCGCCAATGTGGTCTACCAAGACCCGTTGCGCCAGGAGCAGTCACGTAAAAAGGCTCGTCGCGATGCGTTAATAGGCATGGCGAGTCTTATTGGCTTTGTTGTCGTGACCGTCTTTCTTGTTACGCGCAGTTCGGGTTGGTCGTCGGTCCAAAACACTTTTTTCAACGGCGATCAATTTGTGGAGTCTTTCCCTACGCTTCTCGAGGCGTTTTGGCTCAACGTGCGAATATTTCTCATTGCGGAACCGCTTATTTTGTTAATCGGATTATTGGTGGCTTTAGCCCGCACATTGCGTAGCCCAATTTTCCTCCCAATACGCGTTATTGCCACTCTTTATGTCGATGTCTTTCGCGGCGTCCCCACGATCCTGGTGATTTTCCTTTTGGGCTTTGGCATGCCCGCGCTTCAATTACAAGGTGTACCGAGCGATGCGATCTTCTGGGGCACCGCAGCGCTCGTACTTTCCTATGGTGCCTATGTCGCTGAGGTATTTCGTGCTGGAATCGGATCCGTTCACCCGAGCCAAACAATGGCAGCACGGTCTTTAGGGCTCTCATCATTTCAAACAAATCGCTATGTGGTGCTTCCGCAGGCTATCCGGAACGTCATGCCTCCACTGCTCAATGACTTCATCTCACTTCAAAAAGACACTGCACTTGTTGCAGTCTTGGGCCCCATTGAGGTTTTGCGCCGTGCACAAATTGATACTTCATCTAATTTTAATTACACGCCTTATGTGGGTGCGGCACTCATTTTTATCGCGCTCACCATCCCCATGACTCGTTTTGCTGACTGGATGCAACGCCGCTCGGCCAAAAAACGGCAGGCAGGTGGGGTAACAGCATGACCTCCAACCCGTACCTGCATGTTGATTCCGTGTGGAAGTCTTTTGACAACCATTCGGTCTTGCGTGGAATCTCACTCGAGGTACTTCCGCACACCGCGACCGTTCTGATCGGTGCTTCCGGTTCCGGGAAATCGACACTATTGCGATGCATCAATGGTTTAGAAACAGTTGATGCCGGATCGATCACCATTGATGGTGATCTCGATGTGACGGCCTTCAACACAGATTTGGACGCAGTTCGCCGCAGGGTCGGCATAGTTTTTCAATCCTTCAACTTGTTTCCGCACATGAAAGTGATCGAAAACATCATTCTCGGCCCAACCAAAGTACTGAAAAAATCCAAGGCTGAAGCAACGAGTTTCGGGCTTGAATTACTGGCTCGATTTGGCCTCGAATCCAAGTCCGAGGATTACCCTGATCGACTTTCCGGTGGTCAAGCTCAACGGGTGGCGATCGTTCGAGCTCTGGCAATGAAGCCCGAAATCATGCTCTTCGATGAAATCACTTCTGCCCTCGATCCCATGCTGGTTGGCGAAGTTCTTGACGCGGTTCGAGAGTTGCGTACCGGTGGTTTAACAATTGTGATGGCAACCCACGAAATGAATTTTGCTCGTGAAATTGCCGACAACGTGTGCTTTCTTAAAGACGGCATTGTGTGGGAGCAGGGAAACCCCGGTGCGTTGTTTAGCAATGCCTCGAGACCGGAAACCCAAGCATTTCTCTCACGAGTGGGGTGATCTCTGACCACTCCTTATGCGTGTCGAAAGGCAATAAGTCCGATTCGCCCCTTCAGCGGTTCTAGTATTGCAGCGTTAGTTCCCCTATCTGGAGGTTTACATGTCAAGCCAAATTGATGCTGAAGTCGACAACGACTTCCTTGCGGCTATCGGTCGTAGCTGGTGGTTATTGCTGCTCGGCGGACTCATCAGCGTGGGCGTAGGAATTATCGCGCTCGTCTGGCCAGAGAAAACGATTGTTGTTGTGGCAATTCTGTTTGCGATCTACCTGATCATCTCGGGCATTTTTGAAATTGTGCGTTCATTTGCTTCGGGTTTGACCGGTGGGACCCGAGTGCTCCTCATTATTACTGGTGTACTTTCAGTGATTCTCGGAATTTTCGCCATTCGTAGTGCCATAAATGCTGCGGAATTATTGGCAATCTTCATTGGCATTGCATTCCTGTTCCGTGGATTTGCCAG
>CAITYI010000090.1 GCA_903896585.1 uncultured bacterium | reverse complement strand
TGCGAGATCTGGCTAAGGAAGCCCGATCCATTTTGCCTGCAGGTCAAGTGACCTACTGCTGGGTGCCCCGAGAACAAAATGCGGCGGCCGATGCTTTAGCTAATGAAATTCTTGATTCCTTCGACGGACTCACTCCGGTCACAATTCACCGGACTGTGGATTTGAATCTGCCCGGATCATCCGATGAAGATCTTTTGGGCTCGGTCCAGGAACTTTTTGCCCGTGACGTAGTAGAGACGGCACTGGCAAAAACGGCCAATGCCATGATCGGGTGGGCTGACATCGGGGTCCCGGTTACCACGCACATGGCCCGACACGGCGCCTCGGTCTACTCATTAGAAAAGAGATTCAGCGGTTCAGGCGGACTCGATGTTCCACTTGCACCGCTGGGAGTTCAGCAGGCCCAAGCATTAGCAACCGAGATAGCCCGCCGAAATGAAGTAACGGCGATTATTGCTTCGCCCCTGTTGCGGACCCAACAAACAGCCCAGTTTGTTTCGGCCGCAGTGGGTTTGCCAATTGTCACCATGCCGGAGTTTGCTGAAACGGTATTTGGCGAATGGGACGGCTGCACTTTCTCCGAAGTAAGCCATCGATGGCCGGATGAACTCCAAGAGTGGCTATCTGGCACCGATATTGCGCCACCAGGCGGAGAGTCTTTTGCCCACGTCAAAGATCGAGTCGAGCAGGGTAGGCGCAAAGTTCTTGATCAATTTGCTGGAGAGCACGTGTTGATTGTTTCCCACGTCACTCCCATCAAGATCATGACAAGCACGGCGGTGGGTGCGCCACTGGAAGCAGTTTTCAAGATGGAACTTCCGCCATGTTCCCTATCAAAACTTGCTTGGTATCCCGATGGCAACTCCAGCATGTTTTCCTTTGCGGAATCAGGTCATTTACACGGCCTAATGGTTGATGGCGCCTGAGTGTGCGTCACTGGGTCAGAATTATGAGTTCAGGTCTTCCGGCTTGCGTGACCTCAATTTCAGCCGTGAACCCTAACTGTCGAAAGTAACTGTCCAGGCCACCAATGTGTTGAGGGAACTTCCTGGTTGAACTCACCGAGGCGCGCAAAAGATCGCCCTTGGTTGCTTTATTGAAATGTGTCACGCTTTTTCGAATACCTTTGACCAAAGTCATCACCTTCACTTCAATGGTATTTTCCCGGTGAGGGAGCGGCGCCAACTTTGAATAGGTACCCGAGCGCATGTCCACAATCAGCTCCTGGGAAAGAGTATCTACGACCTGCGCAAGTTCAGGTTTCCAGAAACCACCGAGGGGGCCAATTCCTGGAAGCACAGTTGACCCACTCAATCGGTAGGCAGGTATCGGACTTTGCGGAAAAACAAATCCAAAAAGCGCAGATGAAATAAGAATTGATTGTTGAGCAATTTCCTTTGCTCGTGCGGTCAGGGTGTGATAACCCAGATGATCAAAAAGTACGCCGGTATAAATCTCAATCGCGGACGCGCAGTGGGCAGTACGAATGCTTCGGTCCAAATCCAGTTGATCCCCTTGGGTGGGGCCGAGTCCCAAGGCCTTCGAAGCAATGGCGGGCTTATGGGTTGCCAAAGCAACTAGGGCATCGATTATCTCATTTCGTTTGGCATTGAGTTCGGCGAAAGGTAATTTATTAAGGTTGAGCGCACCGCCTGTGGTGGCCGGAGTTTTACCTTCACTCGGTGGAATCAGGAAATACACGTGTGCAGCCTATGCCCGAAATTGAGGCGGATACCCGCGGCAACCGGCAAATCCTCGAAATCTACTGATGAGAAACTTCTGGAAATCGGCGCGGCGAAGATTCAAAGGGGAGCCGATAACTGCAAGAGTTTGGGCACTACGGCCTGTATCCAAATTCGCGATCGGGCCTTAACAAAGGAGAGCACAGTGGTTAAACGTCCGGTTGGAGTGACAATTGTCGGAGTTCTTATCGTTATTGCAGGTGTACTGGGCATTATTGGCGGAATTATTGGTTTCGTTTCGGGTGAAACTGCGGGCTGGGGAATCGGGATCTTTGCCCTCTCGATCCTGATCGGCCTCATTTACCTCCTGGTGGCCAAAGGTATTTTCAATGGCAATCGCGGCTCACGTTTGATTGTCATGATCGTGACGGTAATTGGCCTGATTGCTGGCATTGTGTCGCTGTTCGGCAGTTTTGGAAATGGACTCATCCAAATCTTGTGGAGCGTAATTATCCTGGCGCTGCTGTATTCCGGCAGAGCAAAGGAATTCTTCAACTCCTGATTGCACCAAATTTGCAGTGCCGTACCCTTGAAGCCGGAACGAGTCGATCGGGTGATCGCGGCACGAACTTAACAGCGTGTCGAGGAAAGTCCGGACTCCACAGGGCACGGTGGTGGGTAACACCCACCCGGGGAAACCCGCGGGAAAGTGCCACAGAAAACAGACCGCCAAGGGAAACCTTGGTAAGGGTGAAACGGTGGTGTAAGAGACCACCAGTACCGCAGGTGACTGCGGTAGCTAGGTAAACCCCACCTGGAGCAAGGTCAAGAGGTTGGGTCCGCGCTTCGGCGCGGATTCTTCTGAGCAAACGGGCGGCCCGCCTGATATTTGCTGGTAGACCGCACGAGGCCGTTGGTAACAACGGTCCCAGATGGATGATCACCGCCTGAGCAATCAGGTACAGGATCCGGCTTATAGGTCGGCTCGTTCCCCCTGCTTGGTTATTGGTGATTGACGGATTGAGTCTGTGCCTATTGAGTCGGTGTCTAGTTAGTCTGTGCCTAGGAGCGAAGCCCCAGTTTCGAGACGACTTCTAATGTCGATGCAGCGGTGTTGAGGGTGTAGAAGTGCAAACCCTCGGCACCCGCATCCAAGACTTGATCGCTCACTCGAGTTGCGATGTCGATGCCGAGTTCGCGCGTTGACTGAGGGTCATCTTTGTACTTCTCAAACTCGGTCATCATAGAGTCGGGAATCTCGCCGTTTGCGAAATCAAGCATTCGAGTGAATTGCCGGAAACTGGTCACCGGCATGATGCCTGGGTAGACGGTGAGTTGTGACCCGCGCTTTTTGAGTTCATCGATAAGTCGTGCATAAGACTCAGGCTGAAAGACAAATTGGGTGACAGCGAAAGTTGCCCCCAGCTCTTCCTTTCGCAGTAAAACATCAATGCCTTCGTCAAAACCACTCGCTGACGGGTGAATATCAGGAAACGCTGCGACACCGATGGTGAAGGTTCCAAATGAGTTCGCCATTTCGACCAATTCATCCGCATGGGTAAACCCACCCGAGGTTGTTACCCAAGGGGCGGTGGGACCATCAGCGGGATCACCACGGAGGGCCAAGATGTCAGTGATTCCTGCATCCTGGAACTGTTGCAGGATTGTCTGCACTTCATCTTTGGTGGAACCCACGCAGGTCAGGTGCGCGATTGTTCTATACCCGGTTTCGCGGTAAATATCGCACGTGATTTTGATGGTGCGCTCCCGAGTACTGCCCCCAGCACCGTATGTGACGGAGACAAAGTCAGGGGAGACGACATCAAGTTTGCGGATGGCCTCGAACAGACTGGCTTCACCCTCGGGGGTCTTGGGTGGGAAGAACTCGAATGAGATCGTCGGGTCGTTAACGCGCATTGAAGTACTTCGCTTCGGGGTGGTGAACAATGATCGCCGAGGTTGACTGTTCAGGGTGAAGTTGGAATTCATCAGATAACTCCACACCGATCCGTTCTGGTTCCAAGAGTTCGCAAAGTTGTATTTGATCTTCTAGATTCGGGCAGGCGGGATATCCAAACGAATAACGTGATCCCCGGTAGCCCTGATCCAGGATCTCCTGAAGGTCGGCTGAGTCTTCGGTGGAGAAGTTCAACTCACTACGGACCCGTGCGTGCCAGTGCTCGGCCAGAGCCTCGGTCAGTTGCACCGATAGCCCATGCAACTCGAGGTACTCGCGGTAGGCATCTTTGGCAAAGAGTTCAGAGGCGGCAACGCTGACCGCGTTGCCCATAGTGACAACATGGAATGCAACAACATCGATTTGGCCCGACTCTTTGGATGCAAAGAAGTCCGCGAGACAGAGTTTGCGATCCCTTCTTTGACGAGGGAAGGTGAAGCGGGTGCGCTCCTGGCCTTTATTGGGTCCCTCGTGGTGCAGGATCACCAGATCATTGCCTTCGGAGTAGCACGGAAAGTAGCCGTAAACAACGGCTGCTTCGAGCCACCCGTTGGCTTGAGCTTCATTGAGCAGCAGGCGCAGTCGTGGGCGGGCTTCTTCCTCGATCATTGTTTGGTAGGTATCTCGATTGCCCTTAAGTCCCCATTGGCCAACGAATAGCGCGCGTTCATCCAACATGCCAACGTAGTCAGCTAATGCAATTCCCTTGACCACTCGACTTCCCCAAAATGGTGGGGTGGGAATTTCATTGTCGGCCGCAACGTCACTGCGTTGGGTACTGACTATTTCATCGTCATTTCGTTCAACTTTTTTGACCCTGCGCTTGCGCAACTCGGGGAGTTCCGCGCCTTCTTCGCCACGTTTGATTGACATCATGGTGTCCATCAGCGATAGTCCCTCGAAGGCATCCTTGGCGTAGCGGACCGTGCCGGGGAATTCAGAGCTGAGGTCGTCCTCAACGAAAGCGCGGGTGAGTGCTGCGCCACCGAGGATGATGGGCCACTTTTCGTTGAGGCCCTGCTTGGTCAACTCCTGAAGGTTCTCACGCATGACAACAGTGCTCTTGACAAGTAATCCTGATAGCCCAATGACATCAACATTGTTTTCTTCGGCCGCGCTGATGATCGAGCCAATGGGCTGTTTGATGCCAATGTTGACGGTGGAGTAGCCGTTGTTGGTCAGGATTATGTCCACGAGGTTTTTGCCAATGTCGTGCACATCGCCCTTAACTGTTGCGAGGAGAATTTTGCCTCGCCCTGCGTCCGATTCCACTTTCTCCATATGGGGTTCGAGATAGGCGACTGCCTTTTTCATGACTTCGGCGGACTGCAATACGAAGGGCAATTGCATTTCGCCTTTGCCAAAAAGCTCACCAACAGTTTTCATGCCTGAGAGGAGATAGGTGTTGATGATTTCCAACGGCTTGATGCCCGCGGCCATGGCCTCATCAAGGTCTGCTTCAAGGCCTTTTCCTTCGCCATCAATGATTCGCTGGGGGAGGCGTTCCTGCATGGGCAGAAGGGCCAGTTCCTCAGCAACAGAGAGCCTGCCGGCTGTTGTTTCCGCATTCTCAAATAGTTCTAGAAACTTTTGCAACGGGTCGTAGGTGAGGTCACCGTCATCGTTGTATTCCCTGCGGTCATAGATCAGGTCCAGGGCAACGTTTCGCTGATCTTCAGGGATTCGAGCAAGTGGCATGATTTTTGACGGATGCGCGATGGCGGAGGTGAGCCCGGACTCAACGGCCTCGTGCAAGAACATCGAGTTCAATACGATGCGGGCCTGCGGCTTGAGTCCAAACGAAATATTGCTCACGCCGAGGGTTGTTTGAATTTCAGGAAATTCGGTGGTGAGCTCTTTAATGGCCCGAAGGGTTTCTATGCCGTCGCGGCGGGTTTCTTCCTGTCCCGTGGCAATGGGGAATGTGAGCGTGTCGACCAATATGTCACTGACGTTCATGCCCCAGTTTTCGGTGAGATCCGTAATCAGACGTCGAGCGACCTGGACTTTCCAATTCGCGGTGAGGGCTTGACCTTCCTCATCGATTGTCAGCGCGACAACGGCTGCGCCATGTTCTTTCACCAAAGGCATGATGCGGGCATAGCGGGATTCGGGCCCATCACCGTCTTCGAAATTGACCGAGTTGACCAATGACCGTCCGCCCAGCCTTTCAAGACCCGCTTTCAAGACCGCAGGTTCTGTCGAGTCAAGCATGATCGGAAGTGTCGAGGCGGTTGCTAAAAGTGAGGCCAGGCGAGACATGTCAGCAACGCCGTCACGCCCCACGTAATCGACGCAAAGATCGAGCATGTGGGCGCCATCTCTAATTTGTTCTTTAGCAATATCAATACAGGCTTGCCAATCATCCGCGAGAAGTGCGTCGCGGAATGCCTTGGAACCATTGGCGTTGGCGCGCTCTCCGATTGCGAGGTAGCTCAGGTCCTGGCGGAAGGGAACATGTTGATAGAGGGATGCCGCCCCAGGCTCGTTGATTCGATTGATGGTTAAGACCTCGGGCGCGCTTGCGAAATAACTTGTGATTTCTCGAATGTGATCGGGTGTTGTTCCGCAGCAACCTCCGATGAGTGACACGCCATACTCCCGGTGGAAGTCAAGCAGCGATGCCGCCAACTCAGCCGGGCTGAGGTCATACGTTGCACCGTTAGGCCCGAGGACAGGGAGTCCGGCATTGGGCATGCAGGACAGGGGCAACTCTGTTCGATGCGAAAGGGTGCGCAGGTGCTCACTCATTTCAGTCGGTCCCGTTGCGCAATTGAGTCCAATGACGTCAATATTTAATGGTTCCAGGGCACTTAGCGCCGCACCGATCTCAGAACCCATCAACATGGTGCCAGTGGTCTCAATTGTCACCTGAGCAATCAGCAGGATGTCGCGATCGGTTAATTCGATCGCCTCACGGGCCCCATTGATGGCGGCCTTGGCCTGGAGCAGGTCCTGAGTCGTTTCAATCAGTAGTGCGTCACTGCCACCGTCAATCAGGCCTCGGCTTGCCTCGCGATAGGCATGTTTGAGGTGCTCATAGGTGGTGTGCAGAAGGGATGGCAACTTGGTGCCAGGTCCTAATGAACCCAGAACATACTTAGGTCCAGTTTTGCTCTCTGCACTGAATTCATCGGCACTAGTACGTGCGATCCGCGCTCCGGCATGGGCGAGCTCATAAATACGCTCCTCGATACCGTATTCAGCAAGATTGGCCCAATTGCAGCCGAAAGTATTGGTTTCGACGGCATCAGAGCCTGCTACGAAGTACTCGCGGTGAATCGCAGCTACAACCTCGGGACGCGTAACGTTGATAATCTCATTGCAACCTTCGTGCCCCTCGAAATCATCAAGGCTGAGATCTGCAGCTTGCAACATGGTTCCCATGGCGCCATCGGCAATAATCACCCGCTCTTGTAGGGCGATGCGCAAACTAGTCATGTGGACCTTTCCGCAATGGACAGGGAAAAGCCGAGCTTGTCCATAATGCGATAGAGGTGGCTCTTTGAGTTATTTCTCGGGTTTTAACGAGGTGCTCGCCACGGACCCTCTGGTCGACGACTCGGGGAGGCCTCCCCAGCACTGAGAAAACCATAGCAAATCCAGTCGGGAAAACAGCGCCTTGCCGTGGTCAGTGGCGGCTTATGTTGTTCATTGCCGGATTTGCTGCACAATAGGGACATGCCTAAAATCAGTGCCCCAACGATTGCCGAACACCGGGAAGCTCGAAGGGACGCATTGCTGGTAGCCGCCGCTAACCTGATGCAACAGGGTAAGGCCTTTACCGTGGCACAGGTCGCTCAGGAAGTAGGCCTGTCGCGCTCCGCAGTTTACGAGTATTACAACAGCGCTGCCGATTTGATCGCCGATGTCCTCGTGGACGAAATGTCCATGTGGGTTGATGAAATTACACCAGCCGTTGATTCGGTTTCTGACCCCAATAGACGCATCGAAGCGTGGGTGCGTGGAGTTTTAGATTATGTAGCAGAGGGCCGCCATGCACTTCTGAAGGCAGCGGGAGCGGTTGACCTGCCAGAGGCTCGCCGGGCCCAGGTTCAATCAATGCACCGTGAGTTGATCGCACCATTGTCTCTTGGGCTCACTGAAATTGGCGTGGCAGATGTCCGCCAGATGTCTTCCTTTATTTGGGGTGTACTAGACGCCGCAATTAACCGGGTTGAATCACAAGGCTGTGACAGCCGATCCGAAGGTGATTCGGTAATCGCATTTATTCAAGCTGGTATAGCCGCGAATTAGGGTAGAAAGGGTGTGACCCCAAACGGAGTCACACACCCACCTACAACTTTTCGCATTATCCCAACGTGTACGTCACCGTCTGCACCAAAGGCTTGTAGTTCTTG
>CAITYI010000089.1 GCA_903896585.1 uncultured bacterium | reverse complement strand
GGCGCCGGCAGCGTTGTCGGGTTCCGTGCCGTCAGAAATCCATAACCCTCATAAGAAAACACCCGCTCCATCAATTATGGTGGCGGGGGTGTTGACTCGAACCTGGTGATTGTGCGTTGTTCTAAGAATCTTGTGGTGGAGACTGGTTGAATGGCTTCACTCCAAGTGACTTCTCTTTGTCATTCGATGGAACCGTTTCATTGGTAATGCGGTAACTCGTTTGCTCAAGAACATTTTTAGGCTTCAACGCCAGATTCGAGACACAAAAGTTGGCCTTGTTGTTGTCGATGGCATAAACCTCACTTCCTGTTTGCATGTTCAAGCAGCAACTGGAACGGGTGATTGGATTCAGCACAAGGGAATAAAGAAACCCGCTGGAGCCTCAAAGAAAGTCTCAAAAATAAGCGGTGCAGAAAGCGGTGCATTCAAGGTGCAAAATGCGGTGCAGCACCAAGCCGCACCGACTTGCATGTTTTCGCAATTTGGAACTCAACCCCTTGCGCCTTACGACGTTGTGCGTGATCTTGCGACTGTGTGCAAAACCCTGCAAAGTGAAACAATGGGCGATACTGGACTCGAACCCCCGCAGGAATTCAGCCTGCAAACCATGGTCTCGCACGGAGGTGGCGTACAGGGTGGCGTACACGGCCGACCTGGCGTACCAGCCGGGGGGGAGCCCCATTGACTTCGTGGCCGGCACCGTCTCACGCACCGAAGGGATCTATGCCGTTGGCCCGCTGCCCCACCGTTACGCCGCCATTTCGGCATCGGAGCTCCTTGAGGCGGAACGATAGCGTGGGGAGGTGCGGGGAGACGTGGCAATCGGGCCACCCATTCATGGAGGGGCAGCCGCGGGTCACGAGCGCCACTAGACTTCCTCTAGACCGACGCAATGATCAGGGTTTTCGGCGCCCTGTGGAACAGACCTAAAGCATGCGAACCCGGGCGCAGGATCAACCGAATGATGAAGAACCATCCGAACGACGCCATCCTGCTCGTCTGGAATCCTGATCGATGGGAGTGGACCGACATCGACGAGGACGCCGAACGCGCGCGCCAAGGCATCCACGACCCGGAGGACATGTGGTCGGTGGGGAATCGGACGAGCATTGCCGAGGGAACCCGGTTCTTCATGATCAGGTTGGGTCGCGACCCACGCGGGATCATGGCGAGCGGTCGTTCGGTGGGAAAGGTCTTCGAGTCACCCCACTGGGACGAGGAACTGCAGCGTGCGGGCCGGCGCGTGCGCCGCGTAAGGCTTCGGTTCGAGCGGATCATCAACCCCGACCGACAACCCCGCTTGCCAAAGCGGACCTGGCAGAGCCGCCCTTCGACACAGTGCACTGGTCCACGCAGTCGTCAGGGATCACGATCCCGTCGGCGATTGCCGATGCATTGCAGTCGAAGTGGGAGGAGCATTGCCGGCAGGTGCGATCGTTCGGGCGCGGCAACTGATTGGCAACAGGCAGCGTCCGCAGGGTTGAATGCGGCATTCGACCGCACAGTCCGCCTCCGAGTTACGATGCCGCTATGGGGAGTATCGAGCGCCTAATGAATGTCCACCGGGAGGACGTGCTCGGCACGCTAGATGTGTGCCTGGACGCCGCATGGACGCATGGCGACGTGTCCTTCAGGAGTGCGATCCTTGCCATGCTCGGAACGGTTCCGGGATTCAGTCTGACGCCATCACACCCATGGAAGCGGGCCTCGGCCGGCCTGCGGCTGGGGCTACGCCGGATCACTCCACGGTGGAAAGATCGTCTGGGCCCTGGTGAAGCTGCCTGGGGAACTGCGTATCGCTCACACGGACGATGTCGTGAAACCATTCATCCTGGTCTGCAACAGTCATGATGGGTCAATCGCGTTTCGGGCCTTGAACACCAGCATTCGAGTCGTGTGCCAGAACACGCTCACGTTGGCGCTTCGAAACGCTGGACCGGATTCCATCAGCATCAAGCACACGGAGTCCATCCACGATCGGCTTGCAGATGCGCAAGAGGTGCTCGGGTTGTCCATCGTCAAGCACCGGGAGTTTGAGGTGCAGATGAACCAGCTTGCACAGGTTCACATGACGAAGCGCACCTTCAGTGGTTACCTCGATCGAGTCCTTGGTCCGATGCCGAAACCAACGGAACAGGATCCGGCCCCCTGTGACACCGTAATTACCCACCAGCATCGACATCCCCAACGGC
>CAITYI010000088.1 GCA_903896585.1 uncultured bacterium | reverse complement strand
GAACAACTTCGCGTTCAACTTCGGCGCCGATTCCGGCCGCATGGGATCGGATCAAGGATTTTTGGAGTTGGGTGCGCATGTCCTGGGGAATATGTCGATTCGCGAGGGCACCGAAACCGGTAGAGATTCCGTAAACCGGATCTGCGGATGCGGCGAGGACTTCTACGTGTTTGCGGCTCGCGGCCATGGCGGTGAGTGCTTCGGGTGAAATCTCCACGAGGGTGTTGTGGCGGGCCACATTCACGACATCAGAAAAGTCTGAACCGCTCGTAGAAAGGGTGACCGTCGATTTACTCATGTGCTGACCTTAGGAGTTGGCCGGCTCGATACACGCGGGCCACCGGCGAAGTACCGGGGTTGTACGCGAGGAAGTCAATTGTGGGTTGATTCAGAATCAGGAAATCGGCTTGCTTGCCCACTTCGATTCGACCAATGTCGGTGCGACCCAGTGCCGCTGCCCCGCCAGCGGTGGCCGACCACACGGCTTGATCCACACTCATGTGCATTTCCCGCACGGCCAATGCAATAACAAATGGCATTGAGGTGACATAGGAGGTACCTGGATTGCAGTCGGTGGCCAGTGCCACGGTAATTCCGGCGTCAAGGAATCGACGGGCATCGGGGTAGGGGGAGCGGGTGGAGAATTCGACTCCGGGCAGAAGTGTGGCCACAATGTTATGGGTGGCCATGGTCTGGAGTTCGGAATCTGACATGTAGGTCAGGTGATCAACGCTGACCGCCCCGCACTCGGCGGCAACATCAATTCCCCCCAATGACGCAATCTGGTTGGCATGCAATCGCACCTGAAGACCGGCATTGCGACCGGCCAGAAGAATTCTCTTGGTCTGCTCGGGTGTGAACGCACCTTGATCACAGAAAACATCAATCCACTTAGCATGTGGTGCGCACGCGGTCAGCATGTCACCGCAGACCAAGTCGACATATGAATCCGGATCCTCGCGATACTCAACGGGTACAACATGGGCGCCGAGGAAAGTTGTTTCGGGAGTGAATTCACGCGCAATGCGAAGTGAACGAGCCTCGTCTTGGACGGTCAAGCCGTAGCCAGACTTAATTTCAAAGGTTGTGATTCCATGTGAAGTCATGGAATCAATAAGAAGTTGAGCGTGAGCTCTTAGTTGCTGATCGGTGGCGGATCTCGTTGCGGTGACGGTCGAGCCGATACCACCTGCCGCATATTTCTCACCGGCCATGCGCGCTACAAAGTCCGCGGAACGGTCACCGGCAAAAATCAGGTGAGCATGCGAGTCAACGAAACCTGGGAGCACGGCTCCGCCGTGCGCATCAATGATGTGATCGGTTGCGGGTGCTTCGGATTCTGGGCCAACCCAGGTGATCACACCAGCGTCACAAGCAAATGCATATCCGTGGGCTCGCGTTGGGTACCGGTCTGATTCGGTGACGAGTTCAGCAATATTGCTAACCAGGGTGGTCACCTGTGGGACCTACTCATCTAATTCACCCATGGGAATGCGGACATTTTTTTCCTCCGCGACACCGCAGGCAATGTCGTAGCCGGCGTCCACGTGACGGATCACACCCATTCCGGGGTCATTGGTCAGTACCCTCCGAATTTTTTCGCCGGCGAGTGCGGTGCCATCGGCAACCGTCACCTGACCCGCGTGGATCGAGCGACCGATTCCGACACCACCACCGTGGTGAATGGAAACCCACGACGCACCAGATGCAATATTCACCATGGCATTGAGCAGTGGCCAGTCGGCAATTGCATCGGAACCGTCCAGCATCGATTCTGTTTCGCGGTAGGGGCTGGCGACCGAGCCGCAATCAAGGTGGTCACGCCCAATGACGAGGGGTGCAGCAACTTCTCCGTTGGCAACAAGTTCATTAAACTTTTCACCAGCTTTGTCACGTTCACCGTAACCCAGCCAACAGATTCGTGCGGGTAGTCCTTGAAAAGCGACCCGCTCCTGAGCCATGGTGATCCAGCGCCGAAGGTGATCGTTCTCAGGGAATAGTTCCAAAACTGCTTGGTCGGTGCGGTGAATATCTTTTTCTTCACCAGAAAGAGCAACCCAGCGGAAGGGTCCCTTGCCTTCACAAAATAGCGGGCGTATGTAAGCAGGGATAAAACCTGGGAATGCGAATGCGCGGGAGTAGCCACCCTTGCGCGCTTCGTCGCGAATGGAATTGCCGTAGTCAAACACCTCTGCACCTTCATCCATGAAGCCGACCATGGCCTCCACATGCTTGGCCATTGATTCCTGGGCTCGTTCGGTGAATTCATCGGGCTTCTTGTCGGCGTAATCGGCGGCATCGCCGAAATCGATGCCCTCGGGAATGTAACTGAGTGGGTCATGTGCAGATGTTTGGTCGGTCACAATGTCAATGGGCACACCGCGACGCAATAGTTCGGGGTAGAGAGTTGCGGCATTGCCCTCAAGTCCGACCGACAGGGCCTTTCGGTTCTTCTTTGCCTCAAGCACCAATTCCAAAGCGGTTTCTAGATCAGGTGCAACCACATCGAGGTAACGGTCGTGGACCCGT
Source organism: uncultured bacterium (assembly GCA_903896585.1). GTDB lineage: Bacteria > Actinomycetota > Actinomycetes > S36-B12 > S36-B12 > UBA4592. Next base: position 1,365 of record CAITYI010000088.1, on the reverse strand, counting down.
CGGTGCAGTCGTGATGGATCAATGTCAATCAGAAGGCAAACGCCTTCACACATGGTGACCGCAAGTGGTTGGGCACCACCCATGCCACCGCACCCGGCCGTGACCGTCAGCGTCCCGGCGAGGGTGCCACCGAATTTCTTGTCCGCGATAGCGGCGAATGTTTCATAGGTTCCTTGAAGAATTCCTTGGGTGCCAATATAAATCCAGGAGCCCGCCGTCATTTGGCCATACATGGTTAATCCCAGTTGTTCCAGGCGACGAAACTCCGGCCAGGTGGCCCAGTCACCCACCAGATTGGAGTTAGCGATCAGAACACGCGGTGCCCATTCGTGGGTTTGCATAACTCCAACGGGACGCCCAGATTGCACCAGCATGGTTTCATCCGCTTTGAGAGTGGTCAGGGTCTTCACCATGGCATCAAAACTCCGCCAATCGCGGGCGGCTTTGCCGGTGCCTCCGTACACCACCAGCTTTTCCGGGTATTCCGCAACAGCCGGATCCAAGTTGTTCTGCAGCATGCGCAGTGCAGCTTCCTGTGGCCATCCTTGAGCGGTGAGGGTGGTGCCCCGCGGAGCGCTAATGTGCCGAGTCGGATCGAACGTGGGAGTGATCAATTCGGAGGTCATGTCCTGATTGTTCATCCAGATAGTGGTGGGTGCACGGCTCTGGGCTGAATTGATGTCTCATATGCGAGACTTTAGGTGTGCCCCAAGTGCCAGCAGCTGACCGAACCTTGATGATCTTGCTGGCATTGGCGCGATCAGCCGGACCCATTCCGGCAGCAACAATTGCTCGGGAATGCCAGATTCCCAAATCCAGTCTGTACCACCTGCTGGTCGCCATGCAGACTCGTGGATTTGTTACGCCTGCTGGTAATTCAATGTGGGGGCTGGGGGCGAGTGCATTTGAGGTGGGGTCGGCCTATATTCGCCATGAACCCATGGAGCGACGTGCCCGCCCGTTATTGACAGAGGCCGTTAAAAAATTGAAGGGGATTGGCGCAGTTGTCGGTCATGTGGGGATTCTTCGAGGCAATGACACCCTGTATTTACTCAAGGAGTCCCCGAGTTCGAGTATCACCCTCGTGACAGATGTTGGGGTGAGGCTTCCCGCGAATCTCACCGCTTCCGGTCGAGCCATGCTGGCCCACCTGGCAGATTCGCAGGTCAGGGCGCTATTCCCCAGTCCATCTGCATTCACCGATCGCACGGGCAATGGTCCGCAGAATTTATCGGCACTACGCGCACTATTAAGTCTGGAGAAGTCGCAGGGATATTCCCATGAAGTGGGATTCATTAGTGCGGGGTATTCATCAATCGCCTGCGCCGTATTCGATCACTTAAGCCAACCGGTCGCTGCTATTGG
>CAITYI010000087.1 GCA_903896585.1 uncultured bacterium | reverse complement strand
TGTATGCAATCGGTTATGCCCGCTTGCGTCAACGTGGTGACAAGTGGCCCATCATGCGACTTGTTTCCTGGATGGCGGGTATCGCTGTTGTCATTTGGTGCACCAATTCTGGAATAGCGTTGTATTCACAAGTGTCGGTTGGACTGCACATGACCCAACACATGACGCTCACCATGTTGGGGCCAATCTTCTTAGTCATGGGTGCACCCGCGACATTGGCCCTACGCGCATTGCGACCGTCACGCACCGGTGAGCGCGGTCCCCGGGAGTGGATCGTGTGGTTCCTGCACAGCCCGATCACTCGAGTGCTCACCAACCCTGTGTATGTGTTCATCGTTTATGTCATAGGTTTATATGGGTTGTATTTGACGCCCGCTTTTGGCTGGCTGATGGGAAGCCATGTTGGGCACATCATCATGCAACTTCACTTCGTTTTTGCCGGCTATTTGTTCTACTGGGTCCTGATCGGAATTGACCCACGCCCCAAGCCACTGCCCTACTGGGGTCGCATCGTGCTGTTACTTCTTGCACTCAGCGTTCACGCATTCTTCGCCATCATCATGATGATGGGCACCACACCCATGGCCGTGGAATGGTACGGAATTGTGCGCCCAGAATGGGTCACCGATCCGTTGCAGGACACCCTGTACGGGGGCCAGGTCGCGTGGGGATTGGGTGAAGTGCCCGCACTTATTGTCTTAATCGCCATCATGGTGCAGTGGGCCCGCAGCGACGATCGCGAGGCCGTTCGTAAGGATCGCCAGGCAGACCGAGATGGCGATGCCGAACTCAACGCCTATAACGACCGCCTTGCCGAAATGAACCGCCGAGCCACCCCCCGCGGCTGACTCACCCCAGATTTGGTATACCCTAGGGGGTATGACTATTTAGAAGATTGGCTTTGCATTCGCTTCGGCCGCCATGGCCCTGTCCCTATCCCTCACCGGCTGTTCCAGTGAATCGGCTACCGCAATCGTCGAACCGGCTGATGCTGGATCCGCCGTGGTTGTTGAGCAGCCGGCCAGCCCTGAGCGCGTTGATGCCAATCAGTTTGCCACTGTGGTGGCTACCCCGGGTGTGCAGATCATCGATGTTCGAACCCCGGAGGAATTCGCCATGGGTCACATTGACGGCGCCGTCAATTTCAATGTGCAAGGTCCAGATTTTGGTGCCCAAATTGCCACCCTCGACCCCTCCGGTACTTATGCCGTCTACTGCCGGAGCGGGAATCGCTCCGTTGCGGCGGTTGATTACCTATCCGAACAGGGGATCAATGCAGTTTTCGAACTCGAATCGGGCATCATCGGTTGGGAACAAGCAGGTCTTCCGGTAGTTTCATAGACATGAACTCCACTCAATGGCGAGCGATTACATCGCTCGCCATTGTTTTTTCGTTGTTTACTCCCGCGCTTCCCTCGATTGCAACCCCCTCGCTGCCATCCGCTTTACAAACTGTGGGGGATTCCAATCAGGTTGTTCTTGTTCAGGCACCCGACTGGAAGTCCACCAAGGGCACCCTGCGCGCATTTGAGCGCGCCAACGGTAGGTGGACCGAAGTGGTGCCCGAAGTCTCTGCCGATCTCGGCTACGGCGGACTGGTACCAGGCCAGCAAAGAGTTCAAGGAACTGGGAAAACTCCGACTGGAATTTATGCAATCACTTCGAGCTTTGGTCGGAAAGCTGACCCTGGAACGAAGTTGGATTACATTCGGGTTGATCGCAATGATGCCTGGACATACAACCCGAAGTTTCCAGATACCTACAACATATTTCAAAGTGCAAATCGAAGTTGGTCCAGTTACGGAAATTATGTGGAGCGCTTGTATTCCTACGGTAAGCAGTACAACTATGTTGCAATCTTGGACTACAACCTTCCACCAGGGGCAATAACCCAGGGAGCCCAAGGCATAAATCGCACCAGTGAATTTGCGAACACTCGCATGGGTGGTGGAATATTTTTACACGTCAGCAACGGCAAGCGAACTGCCGGATGTATCGCGATTCGCGAAAGCTCCATGAAAGAAATCATGAACTGGGTGGATCCCCAAAAGAACCCAGTGATCGTTATTGAAGTGATTTAGTAGGTGACCACGGGTCTTATCACAATGTCATTTGCCGCTGGGAATTCAGTTCGCCACTCATTAGCTAATGCAGGATCCACTTCGACCGTGAATATTTCCTCGGTGTCGCCAGCGTGCGCATGCACCACACCCATGGGGTCAATCACGGCTGAGTTACCACCAAGCACGTGAGTTCCCTGCTGCCCGACTTGGTTATTCGCAATAACCCACGCTTGATTTTCCACCGCACGCGCGGGTAATAGGGCGTTCCACTGACCAATTCGTTTTGTTGGCCACCCGGATGGAATAAGGAATGCTTGGGCGCCCGCTTCCCGCATGGCGCGAAACATTTCAGGGAATCGAACGTCGTAGCAGGTCGCAATCCCCGTGAGACCCAGCGGAGTTCTCACAACAACGTACTCGTGACCCGGTGTCATGGTGTCTTGTTCACGTGCATAGGTAAAGACATGTACTTTGCGGTACTTGGCAACCAAGTCACCCGAGTCGTTAAACACAACACTGGTGTTAAACAGGTGGTCTCCATCGCGTTCACAGAATGATCCGCCGTGAATCCACATGCGATGCTGACGGGCCATGTTGCTCAAGGCGGTGGGCAATGGGCCATCAATTGGTTGGGCTAACTTCCTACACAGATCGAGATCAAATGCTCCGGCATTCCACAGTTCCGGCAGCAACAGCAAGTCTGTTTTCCCAGCATGTTGATCGAGTGTCCCCATTACACGGTCAACCCGAGACTCCGGTGTTTCGGTGTCGGAACAATCGAGTTGAATCACGGTGGTTCGCACGCTCATGGAATAAGCGTATTACCTGCATTTATGAACCGGATCCGGCAGACTTTTGTTATGACCGGTGATCTCCGCAGCGTTAGTTCCCAGACAGACCCCATGACAACGTATCTGGAGTCCATTCGTGACATCAGCCAGTTGCTCGAGGGACTGGATCAATCACAGTGGAACTTGCCCACCCCCTGTCCTGGTTGGACGGTAGCGGACATTGTGGCTCACCTCATTGATCTAGATGCCATGGCCTTGGGCGCTCCGAAGCCTGACCATGAACCCGACTGGGCTTCACTTCCCCACGTCAAGGGATCATCCAATCAATTCACCGAACGTGGCGTTGACTACCGGCGAGGAACTCCCCCCCAGGAATTATTGAAACAACTCAATGACACCGCCAACGCGTTAATGGAGTTTCTGACCAATAACTCTCCAAATATCAAAGTTCCTTGGGTTAAAGATGAAATGCCAATAGAGCTTTTTCTCTCTATGCGGACCTTTGACGCATGGACCCACGAACAAGATATTCGATCAGCAATTAATGCACCGGGAAATCTTGGTACGAATCCGGCGCGCACAACCTTTCAACGGATCATTAATTCAATTCCCCTGATCTGGGGGAAGAAAGTGGGGGCTCCGATTGGGTCCACGCTGACCTTGACGGTCACCGGGCCTGAGATCGAAGGGTCGGTGCACATTCAGATGGGCCCTGATGGCCGAGCCGGTTTTGTTGATGCTCCGGTTGCCGGTGCTGCCACGATCACCATGTCCTGGCCAGATTTACTCTATGCATTCAGTGGTCGGGTACCGGTTGCTGATTCATTAGCCGCCGCGGACACCAGCGGTGATCTTGCGGAAGAATTCATTTCCCAACTTTCTTCCACGCCTTAGTGGCGCCTACCTGCATAATGAACGCATGACTTCCATCCGAGTGTTCCTGCTCGACGACCACGAGATTGTTAGACGTGGGCTGGCGGATCTCATCGGTTTGCAGGGAGATATGGAAGTCGTGGGTGAGGCCGGAACCGCCGAGGAAGCACTTCGGCGAATTCCCGCCGCCCAGCCCGATGTTGCCGTGCTGGATGTTCGTCTTCCCGACGGGAGCGGTGTGGAAGTGTGTCGAGAGGTTCGGTCATCTCAACCCGCCGTCAGCTGTCTAATGCTCACTTCTTATGCAGACGATGAAGCGCTCTTCAATGCAATCATGGCCGGAGCTTCCGGTTACGTTCTCAAAGAAATTCGCGGAAACGACTTAATCGAGGCAATTCGACAGGTTGCCGGTGGTAACAGTCTGCTGGATCCCGGCATGACCAGCAAAGTGTTGGAGCGCTTACGCAACGGGTCTAAAGAAAATTCGGAACTCTCGCAACTCTCCGAACAGGAACGAACAATTTTGACACTCATTGGTCAGGGAATGACCAATCGACAAATCGGTGAAAACATGCACCTCGCGGAGAAAACGATCAAGAACTATGTTTCCGGGCTGCTTGCCAAGTTGGGCATGGAGCGCCGCACCCAGGCCGCCGCTTATGTGGCTCGCCTTGAAGTTGAAAAATAATTAAATCGCCGCCGTCCAGGTGACCGCCGTGCCACCACTAGATTGAGTTTCGATGGCGAAAGTTCCACCGCTTTCCTGGGCCCTGCGCTCCATATTCGCTATCCCTGAACTCCTACCATTTGGTTGGTACCCCACCCCGTTATCCGTGACACTGCAGGTGAGGGTTTGATTCAAAGAACTCACCACAACCGAAACTTCGGTTGCTAGTGCATGCTTCGCGCAATTAGTCAGAGACTCTCGCACCACCGCAAGTAAGTTTTCCACAACATTATTTGGAACTACCACTTCAGATATCCCCAACAATTCTAATTTTGGAATGAAACCCAATGTGATCGACGCGGATTGAACTTCTTGAGTTACTAAATAACTAACGCTCTGCTGATTAATATCAAGATGCAAATCGAAAATAGTCTGTCGAATTTCCCGAATTGTTTCATCAAGTTGATCCATGGCTTTTTCCACTTGGGCAATGGATTGAGGTCCAGCGTCAGCTGATTGGGTGACCCCCTGAAGCATCAGGCCCGCAGCAAATACTCGCTGAATAACTAAATCATGAAGATCACGCCCAATTCGATCACGATCTTCCAGAAGCGCAAGGTGTTCTTTATCGCGTTGGGCATCAGAGAGCACAAGAGTTAATGCAGCCTGTGCCGCAAATGATTCA
>CAITYI010000086.1 GCA_903896585.1 uncultured bacterium | reverse complement strand
GGCGTCGGAGACCATGCGTGTGAATACATGACCGGGGGCATCGCAGTGGTGTTGGGATCCATCGGCCGTAACTTCGCAGCCGGCATGTCCGGTGGTATCGCCTATATTTTGGATTTGGATCCATCGCTGGTTAATGCGGAAATGATTGAACTAAATCAATTGTCGCCACAGGATTCTGAAATCTTGCGCGAGTTAGTCGTTGCGCATGTGGCCAATACCGACTCCGCGCGTGGCGCCGATTTATTGGCTGAGTGGAGCACATCTATTGGTCGGTTCACCAAAGTTATTCCACGTGATTACAAGCGGGTATTGGAAATTGAGGAGCTAGCGAGAGCAGCGGGCGAAGACCCGATGGTAGCAATCATGAGTAGTTTGTAGGAGGAGTGTCATGGGTGATCCCAAAGGTTTTCTCACAACAGATCGACAGTTGCCAACGCGGCGTCCGGTCGATATTCGGATCCGCGATTGGCGCGAAGTTTATGAAGATTTTGAGATTCGCGATGTAGAGCAGCAGGCGGGCCGATGCATGGATTGCGGGATTCCCTTCTGCCACAACGGATGTCCGCTTGGCAATCTCATTCCCGAGTGGAATGACCTAGTTTTCGAGCGTGATTGGGGTCAAGCAATTGAGCGTCTACACGCTACCAATAATTTCCCTGAGTTCACCGGGCGCTTATGCCCCGCCCCCTGTGAGGCTGCCTGTGTTTTAGGCATCAACGCAGATCCGGTCACCATCAAGCAAGTGGAAGTCTCCATTGTGGACAAGGCGTGGGAATCGGGATGGATTACTCCGTCACCACCAGATCGCCTTTCGGGGAGAACTGTTGCGATCATCGGTTCGGGCCCGGCGGGATTGGCGGCAGCACAACAACTTGCCCGTGCCGGTCACACGGTTGCTGTTTTCGAAAGGTCCGATCGGATTGGAGGACTCTTACGGTATGGAATCCCTGAATTTAAGATGGAGAAACACCATGTTGATCAGCGACTCGCCCAGATGGAAGCTGAAGGCGTCAAATTCCGTCCCGGAGTAGAAATTGGAGTCGACATAACGGGGTCGGACCTGCGCCGACGTTATGACGCGGTTGTTGTCGCTGTTGGTGCAACGGTGCCACGTGACCTCAACGTGCCCGGACGCCATTACGAAGGTATCCATCAGGCGATGGACTTTTTACCACTTGCCAACCGAGTGCAAGAGGGAGATCTCGAGTACTCGCCACTAAATGTCGCTGGTAAAAAAGTAGTGATTTTGGGTGGAGGAGACACCGGTGCTGATTGCTTAGGGACGGCGCACCGACAGGGAGCCGCATCTGTCACCCAACTGGAAATCATGCCTCTCCCAGATACAACGCGCCCTGAATCACAACCCTGGCCCACATACCCAATGGTGTATCGCGTGTCGAGCGCCCACGAAGAAGGTGGGGAACGAATTTTTTCCGTGTCTACTCAAAAGTTTGTGTCTGAAGATGGATTGACTGTTTCCGGACTTGAACTTGTCGAAGTGGAATTCACCAACGGGTCACTTGTGCCGATAAACGGAAGTGAGCAGGTGCTTGCTGCGGATATTGTTCTCTTGGCATTGGGTTTCACAGGTGCTGAGCGAGCTGCCTATATCGAACAATTAGGTGTCGAGGTTGACGATCGAGGAAATATCGCAAGGAAGCCTGACTTCACCACTGATATTGAAGGAGTATTCGTTGCTGGTGACGCCGGTCGTGGTCAGTCTTTGATCGTGTGGGCCATCGCTGAGGGGCGAGCTGCTGCCGCGAGTGTTGATTCGTATCTGATGGGGTCCACGAATCTCCCATCTCCCGTTCTGGCTACCGATCGTCCACTCACCGTCTAGACCAATGTCAGCAATCTGTAATCGCTTACAAGTAGGGTGTGCCCATGCGTAGGGCAAAAATTGTGGCCACCCTGGGGCCGGCAACTCACAGTGCCGAGTCAATAATCGAACTTGTGCAAGCCGGAATGGACGTCGCCCGGCTGAATCTGTCGCACGGAGATTACAGCGACCACTTACAGGCCTATAACTGGGTGCGGGAGGCATCGGATTCAACCGGTCGAAGTGTGGGAATTCTCGTGGACCTCCAAGGTCCGAAAATTCGCTTAGGTCGCTTCGCTAATGGACCGGTGGAATTGGTGTCGGGCAATGAATTCATTGTGACCACAGAGGATTGCCCGGGAGATGCCACCATGGTGTCAACAACTTTCGCTGGGTTACCACAAGATGTTTCACCGGGAGACATGGTTCTGGTTGACGATGGCCGGATTGAACTGATCGTCACAAAAGTAGTTGGTCCGCGGGTGCATACGCGCGTAATAGGTGGGGGCGTGGTCTCAAACAACAAGGGCTTCAACCTACCCGGCGTTGCGGTAAACGTTCCTGCTCTCTCGGATAAAGATCGACAGGATTTACGTTGGGCTCTACAAACAGGGGCAGATCTCATCGCCTTGTCATTCGTCAGGTCTTCTGCCGATATTCACGATGTTCACCACATCATGGATGAACTTGGTATTCGCGTTCCAGTACTTGCCAAAGTTGAAAAACCGCAAGCCGTGGAAAATCTTGAGGACATAATCTCAGCTTTTGACGGAGTCATGGTTGCTCGCGGAGATCTTGGGGTCGAGTTGCCACTGGAACAGGTGCCGCTGGTTCAAAAGCGAGCAATACAAATGTGCCGGGAAGCAGGCAAACCCGTTATTGTCGCGACGCAAATGTTGGACTCCATGATCTCAGAGAATCGCCCGACGCGCGCTGAGGTCAGCGATGTTGCCAATGCAGTTTTAGACGGTGCCGATGCCCTCATGCTCTCAGGTGAGACGAGTGTTGGGATTCGTCCCGCTCATGCCGTTGAGACCATGTCCACCATCATCGCCCACCTCGAAGAAGAGGCCCTAGACCGAATCCCTCCATTGCACGATGCGCCAACCGGGTCGACTGCTCGGGCCCTCACCCACGCTGCGGTTGATGTATCCGAAAGTATTGGGGCGTCCTACCTCATTGCGTTTACCGAGACCGGGCGATCTGCACGACTCATTTCGCGCTGGCGTTGTCAGACTGCGTTACTGGCATTTACTCCGGACCCGCGGGTGCGAAGTCAACTTGCTTTGAGTTGGGGTGTTGAAACATTTTTAGTTCCTCAAGTTCGTCATACCGATGACATGGTCTTTCAAGTGGACCGTGCTCTTCTGGAAATTGGTCGGGCCACTGCGGGGGAGCGTGTGGTGATTGTGGCTGGTGTGCCACCCGGTGTGCCGGGAACAACCAATGGCATGCGGGTTCACAAGATGGGTAGCGCCGGCGACGGTGGCGGAGTGTAAGGTGTAACTGTAAGTTCCAGCATCCTTTAATGCCCGTCCAGAGAGGCGGGGAAGGGGCACCACGTGAGTACGCATGTTCCAGCATCACCACAGCAGCGAGTCGTTGCCGACCAATCTGATATCGCGCGGGCACTGCGTCGAATTGCCCATGAAATTGTCGAGAACCTCAAAGGCTCGACTGATCTGGTACTCCTCGGAATACCCTCAAGGGGGGTACCACTTGCCCAGCGAATTGCTTTCAATATTGCCGATATCGAAGGCACCTCCGTTCCTGTCGGCTCACTTGATGTCACTCTCTTTCGCGATGATCTTCGGATTCGTCCCGCTAAGGCGTTGGCACGCACGGAACTCCCCATTGGTGGGATAGATGGCAAAACCGTTGTTCTTGTCGACGATGTCCTCTATTCAGGGCGCACCATTCGGGCAGCACTGGACGCATTAAATGAGTTTGGCCGCCCGAAAGCGGTTCAACTTGCCGTCTTGGTCGACAGGGGTCACCGGGAACTCCCCATTAGAGCTGACTATGTGGGCAAGAATCTCCCAACGTCGCATGTGGAGAAAGTCTCGGTGGAAATCTCAGAAATTGACGAGTTCGATCAGGTTGTGATCCGCGAATCATGAAGCATCTTGTTTCCGTTGCAGACCTCACCAAAACCGAAGCAATCAGGATTCTCGATACAGCGATGCAACTCGATCAGGTCACCGAACACGGAGCGAAAAAGTTGCCAACGTTGCGCGGACGCACTGTGGTGAATCTCTTCTATGAAGATTCCACCCGTACTCGGTTGTCATTCGAGTTAGCCGCGAAACGACTGTCGGCAGACGTCATCACTTTCTCCGCCAAAGGGTCCAGTGTTTCAAAGGGTGAAAGTCTCAAGGACACGGCTTTGACCCTCCAAGCCATGGGGGCCGATGCCGTAATTATTCGCCATTTTGCATCAGGGGCGGCACATCAAATGGCTCACACCGGCTGGATCAAAGCACACATAATCAACGCTGGCGATGGCACCCATGAACACCCGACCCAAGCCTTACTCGATGCTTACACGATACGTCGCCACCTTGCGCCCCATCGTCAAGACTTTGAGGGTCTCACCGTTGGAATCGTGGGCGATGTCTTGCATTCGCGCGTGGCCCGTTCAAATATTGGATTGCTCAGTGCGCTGGGTGCCAAGGTGATTGTCGTGGGACCGCCAACCTTGATGCCCGTGGGGGTAGAAGAGTGGCCGTGTGAAATCAGGTATCAACTTGACGATTCATTACCCGAACTGGACGCCATCATGATGCTTCGGGTGCAACAGGAACGCATGAACGGTTCTTTCTTTCCATCAGTTGAGGAATACAGTCGTGAGTACGGGCTCAATCGCATTCGAGCTTCGCGTTTGCCTGATCACGCAGTCGTGATGCACCCCGGACCCATGAATAGAGGAGTCGAAATCACTGCTGAAGTTGCCGACGGCCATAGAAGTGTGATCACCGAACAAGTCGCAAACGGAGTCATCGTCCGCATGGCTGTTTTGTATCTACTCATTGGAGGAGGCGCACATGACTGAACCCAGCGGAATTCTTATTCAACAGGCTCTTCTTTACGGAGAATCGCAGGTCGATATTCGAATATCTCACGGTGTTATCACCGAAATCGGTGCTGATCTGGAACCCCGAGGTGAGGAAATCACCCCCGCCCATGGTCGGGTCGCACTGCCAGCTTTTGTGGATTTACACACTCATTTACGCGAACCTGGAAGAGAAGATGCCGAAACCATTAGAACTGGCTCCCAGGCCGCAGCGCTCGGAGGGTTTTCTGCGGTATTTGCCATGGCGAATACCGCGCCGGTTGCGGACACGGCTGGTGTGGTTGAACAAGTTTTTCGCCTAGGGCAGGAGGCTGGCTATGTCGACGTTTTCCCCATTGGCGCTGTAACGGTAGGGCTCGCTGGAGAGAGGCTGGCCGAAATGGGGGCCATGGCTAACTCGGCTGCGCACGTTCGTGTTTTCAGTGACGACGGAAATTGTGTCTCAGACCCCCTACTCATGCGCAGAGCGCTGGAATACGTCAAAACATTTGGTGGAGTTATTGCCCAACATGCACAAGAGCCCCGGTTAACAGAGGGCGCCCAAATGAACGAGGGTGAACTCTCTGGTCTCTTGGGTCTTACCGGGTGGCCGGCAGTTGCTGAGGAATCGATTATTGCCCGAGACATCTTGTTGGCATCTCACGTGAAATCTCGGTTGCATGTCTGCCATGTGTCCACCGCAGGAAGCGTTGAGTTGATCAAGTGGGCAAAGTCACATGGCATCAACGTCACCGCTGAGGTAACCCCGCATCATTTACTTCTCACTGAGGATCTCGTTCGTAACTATGACCCGGTATACAAGGTCAATCCACCGTTGAGGACCAATGCCGATGTCATGGCCCTGCGCAAAGGTCTTGCCGAAGGCACGATTGATATTGTCGCAACGGACCATGCACCACACCCACATGAATCCAAAGATTGCGAATGGAATTATGCAGCCTTTGGCATGCTTGGCCTTGAGACCGCTTTGGGCGCTGTCACTTTGGCTATGCGCGATCAAGTCGGTTGGAATTGGCATACATTGGCTCAACGGATGTCCATTACTCCAGCGAATATCGGTCAAGCACACGAGCATGGCCGGCCATTAGAGGTTGGTGAAATTGCGAATATCGTGTTGATTGACCCTATTGCAGAGCGGATTATTGACCCAAATAAATTCGCATCCATTTCCCGCAATTCCCCGTATGCATCCATGTCTTTGCCAACAGTTGTAACCGATCTCATTCGTCGAGGTCAATTTATTGTCCGTGGGGGTGAACTCTGTGCCTGAATCTGCTCCCGTGACTGATTGGCCAATGCGTTTATTACTGGTCGCAGGCATGATCGCACTTCTAGTATTCATTTTTTACCTGATGCGTCGGCGGTGGAAAATGTTGACCACCCGGAGTGAATTTAGCTACCTGCCCATTGTGGAAAATGCTCCTGACTCATTTGTGCCCACCGGGGTGGTTTCAGGATTGTTTCTGGGTACTTCACCGGCGAGTAATTGGATGCTTCGGGTCATGTCCCAGGACTTAGGGGTGCGGTCACGCGCGACCTGCCAATGGTCTCCAGACGGCCTATTTTTCACCCGACAGGGTGCGACGGATGTCTACATCGACATGGGTCTGGTTCTGAATGTGGGCTTTGGCCGAGGGGTTGCTGGGACGGTAAGAGCGAAAGGTAGTGTGTTGGTGATTCGGTGGCAATTGGGCGAGGCGATACTTGACTCGGGATTCAGGGCCGACACATCAGAAGGTCATCTAGAACTCATGGAATTGGAAAAATACGTGGAAGAGAAACTGGGACCCATTTCATGACCACCTCCGCGGTTTTAGTACTTGAAGATGGCTTCACTCTTGCTGGAAAATCTTTCGGTGCACCGGGAACTGCCATGGGCGAGGCAGTTTTTTCCACAGGCATGACCGGCTATCAAGAGACACTGACGGACCCGTCCTACTGTGGGCAAATTGTTGTCATGACCGCCCCCCATATTGGCAACACGGGAGTCAATTCTGAGGATCCCGAATCGATTCGGATGTGGCCCTCCGGATTTATTGTTCGTGAATACTCTCGCTTGGTTTCTAATTGGCGCTCGGAGGGGAATCTTTCTGATGCGTTGGCTGATCACCATGTTGTAGGAATAAGTGGGGTGGACACTCGTGCCTTAACCCGTCATCTGCGCGAACGTGGCGCAATGCGCATGGGAATTTTCACCGGCGCAGATGCTCAACGTCCGGTCGCAGATTTGTTAAAGCAGGTCCTTGAGTCACCACACATGGTCGGTGCCAGTTTCACTGACAAGGTATCTACTCATCAGACGTACACGGTTGAACCTGAGGGTCAACCCGTAGCAATCTGTGTGGCAGTGGATTTAGGTATTAAATCCATGACACCCCAACGCCTGGCCGAGCGGGGAGTCCGAGTGCATGTGGTTCCCGCAAGCAGTACTTGGGCAGATATCAAAGCCTTGGAACCCCACGGAGTATTTCTCTCTAATGGCCCAGGAGATCCAGCAACCGCTCACCACGCAATCGAATTAGTTCAGTCGGCATTACAGGAAAAAGTTCCAGTTTTCGGAATTTGCTTTGGTAATCAGATTCTCGGTAGAGCTATTGGGCTAGAAACCTATAAATTGCAGTATGGGCACAGAGGCATCAACCAGCCCGTCCAGGATTTAACAACCGGCAGGGTGGAAATTACCGCCCACAACCATGGGTTCGCTGTCCAAGCACCGCATAAAAGTGAATTTCAAACCCCCTATGGTCGAGCCCGGGTCAGTCATGTTTGTCTGAATGACAATGTCGTTGAGGGACTGGAATTACTCGATACGCCGGCATTTAGCGTGCAGTATCACCCTGAAGCAGCGGCCGGACCACATGATTCGGCCTATCTATTTGACCGATTCTTAGAAATGATGCGCTCACATGCCTAAACGTTCTGATATTTCGTCAGTCATGGTGATTGGTTCGGGACCAATCGTGATTGGGCAGGCTTGTGAATTTGATTATTCGGGTACCCAAGCATGTCGAGTCTTGCGGGAAGAAGGTATTCGGGTTGTGCTGGTTAACTCCAATCCGGCCACCATCATGACCGATCCGGAATTCGCTGATGCCACCTATATTGAACCGATCACCACTGAGTTCCTCGAAAAAATCATTGCGAAAGAGCGCCCCGATGCTCTATTGCCAACATTGGGCGGTCAAACCGCGCTTAACGCAGCCATCGCCCTCCATGAAGCAGGGATCTTGGCCAAATACAACGTGGAACTCATCGGTGC
>CAITYI010000085.1 GCA_903896585.1 uncultured bacterium | reverse complement strand
TTCCCCGGTGTGGTCATCCGGTGCCGGGCCGTGGGCATGTTCCGCATGACCGATGAAGCCGGTGGCGATGACAAAGTCCTGTGTGTACCCGCCGGTGACCCCCGACTTGAGCACCTGCGCGATATTCACCATGTTTCCGAATTCGATCGTCTGGAAATCCAGCACTTCTTTGAGGTGTACAAGGATCTGGAGCCTGGCAAGTCGGTCGAAGGGGCCACCTGGACCGGTCGCACCGAAGCCGAGCAGGAGATCCACGAGTCCTGGGCCCGAGCCAAAAAGTAGATCCGTCTACGGGTCAGAAGTTTTAGGGTTCGAGTCTCTACGAGCGCACCTTTGTTATGCCCCGGGACTTCGTTAACCCCTGTCCCGGGTAGTCATGGATCGGCCCTCCCCAGGCAGCCCCCGAGTTGTGCACAAGAATGTGAATGGTCACAGGGGATGAGTATTCCGATGATGTGACGGATTTAGTGAAGGCACCTTATAGTTAAGGCTCTGCCTTTTGGGAAATTGGCTCAGTGAGTGAACGCGAACGGGAACGGCGCCCTGTAAGTTGCCACAACGTCACATCCGCAACTGGATCCCAAAAGCACGAAATATTCTACGGAGAATCAATGAGAGTACGGTTGGCAGTTACGGCTGCAACTCTTGCTGGAACGGCACTCGCGCTCTCTGCATGTGGTACTAACAGCATCGGTACACCAACAGAGTCCGCTGCAGCAGACCTAGGAGTGGCGGCGGCAGCCGCGGCAGGGGCACCCGTGGAGGTACCGCCCCTGACGATTGGCTACGTGAAATATGTGGGTGCCAATTTTGAAGCCGCTCGCGAGGAAGTTGCGAGCAAGCAGGCAGCGGAAGCGCTCGGATGGACCTTCGTCACCTGCGATGGACAAGGCGATCCCGCAACCATGGCCAAGTGTGCCAAGGATCTGGTGAACCAGAACGTTGACGTGCTCGTGACCAATGCCTTCCCACAGTCCTACTTCACCGAGGCACTTGATATTGCTGACAGGAAGGACATACCGGTCATCAGCGTTGGCGGCGACCCCGGCCCGCAAGATCGTCTTGATGGCGCCTACTACCCCGATGAATCTGCTATGGGTGGAGCCCTCGCTGACTGGATGGTCGAAAAGCTTGGAGCCAACAGCGCTGCCGAGATCATCGTGCAAAACTTCCCGGCGCAGTTCATTGTTGCTCGCAACGAGGCAATGCTTGCGAAGATTGCCGAAACCACCATCACCGTTGGCGGCGAATTCGATGCCGACCCGGCAAACCTCACCACAGGAACAGAGGAGCAGGTCACGTCATTCCTAGACTCGACTCCTGACGCCAAGGCATTTTGGATCCCGTTCTCGTCGTCTGACGCAGGAGCCGCGAAAGCCATTGAGACAAAGTTCCCGGGAAAGTCGTT
This sequence comes from uncultured bacterium, assembly GCA_903896585.1. Taxonomy (GTDB): domain Bacteria; phylum Actinomycetota; class Actinomycetes; order S36-B12; family S36-B12; genus UBA4592. The sequence goes on along the minus strand of CAITYI010000085.1, from coordinate 4,430 downwards.
CCCCGATCGCCCGTTGCTGCTTGGGGTGTACGCAAGCCTGCCCACCCTAGATCTCATCCGCCAGGGCAAACTTGATGCCTCAGTCGAGAACGCTCTCGGGTGGGCCTCATGGGTTGCTATGGATCAGATCGCTCAGAATGCGGCACGCGGCACGACCATTGCCAAGACGACCCCTTCGTACGGAGCGGACCTCGACTGGGATAAGCCCACGGTCGTCACGAAAGACAACTTGCCGCCCGAGGGCGAGCTCCTTGCCCCTCCGATTGACTACGTGAGTTTCTTCACCTCGAAGTGGAACAACGAATTCACCAACCTCAACTAAGAGGTAAAGGGGGATGTCGGTGGGCGCGGCGGCTTTCTGATTATTGAGCTTGCGTGGGGTGATCTCCACCATTGATTTGATCCAATGCGTGCATGATGACCTGCGAGATCACGGCAACCGAGTCTTTTGCTCCCCCGGGGGAGCCGGGTGCATTGATCACAATTGATTTATTGATTTGACCTGCCACGCCGCGGGACAACATTGCCGTGGGAATGCCGTGTGCTGCACCGAATGCACGGATCGAATCCGCAATGCCCGGGATCTCGCGATCCAGTAACGGCAAGGTGTACTCGGGGGTGTTATCAGCAGGTGTCAATCCGGTACCCCCGGTTGTGATCACGAGGTCGTGTCCGGCGTTAACGGCTTGGGTGATTGCCTGGCTGACTCCGGGGCCATCGGGGATTATGACTGTTGGTGAACAGGTGAATCCGAGTTCACTGAGCGCAGCAGTCATGATTTTACCGGATGTGTCGTCACGGGTGCCGGCAGCAGCGCGGGTGGAAACGGTGATTACCTGAGCCCGGTAGTTAGGCATGTGCTTCCCGGGTCCAGTGACCGGAGCGTCCACCTTTTTTCTCGCGCAATTCCACACATTCAATGCGGGCCATGCGATCCCGACCCTTCACCATGTCGATCAGGGCCAGTGCACCAACCGAAGCTGCGGTGAGTGCCTCCATTTCGACACCCGTTCGGTCGGCGGTCATGACGGTCACCAACATGGCAACACCTTTGTCGGTGATTTCCATGAGGACATCAACACCGTGGATGGCAAGCGGGTGACACAGCGGGATCAGATCACTTGTCTTCTTGGTCGCGGAGATGGCGGCAATGCGAGCAACCGCGAGGGCATCTCCTTTGGGCATGTCACCTGCCCGCAGTAAGGCAATCACTTCGGGTGACATGGAGACAAATGAATAGGCGGTGGCACTGCGTTCGGTCACAGTTTTCTCAACCACGTTGACCATGTGGGCATTGCCCTGATCATTGAGATGCGGGAATGCATTCAAGATAATTCACCTCTCACATCAATCACTTCAACTTGTTCTCCACTGGCAATACTGTCAACACCCACCGGAATAACAACGAGGGCATCAGCTTGAGCCAGTCCACCAAGAACATGTGATCCCTGCCCAGTTCCTACAAGTTCAACCTGACCCTGCGTAATGTAACGAGCTCGCGCGAACTGCACCTTATTTATTGGTGACCTCAGTTCACCGATGAGCGTTGCCGAGTGCTGCGGGCGCTGTAACTGTTTTAATCCCCGCATCTTACGAATTGCTGGACGAATAAAGGTTTCAAAGGAAATATAAGCGCTCACCGGGTTTCCCGGCAGCGTAATGATCGGGATTGCCGGCTGTCCGATGCTGCCGAAACCTTGCGGCATGCCCGGTTGCATGGCTACTTTGTGAAACTGCGCAGTTCCCAGTTTCAGGAATGCAGACTTAACGGGATCGTAGGCACCCATGCTCACGCCGCCGGTTGTGATGATGAGGTCAGCTCGGTGCACCTGATCCTCAAGAATCTGAATCAAGGTCTCTTCGTCATCTTGCACCGGTGGAAGCCGATAGGCAGCGGCTCCGCTGTCATTTGCGATTGCCGTGACGAGGAAACTATTTGAATCCGAAATGAGCCCGAATTTGAGTTCCGTTCCTGGTTCGACAAGTTCACTACCCGTCGCGAGTACGGCAACGCGAGGCTTGGGGATCACTGAAATAACCCCGTGACCAACCGCGGCAATCAACGCGATTTGGCGAGGGCCAATAAACGTGCCTTGTGGGAGAACCAGGTCTCCTGCTTTAACATCCTCTCCTTCGCGTCGGATACAACTTCCCGGCACAACGGACGCCCGGATCACAACGACCTCGCTGCCACCGTCAGTACTCTCGATGGGAATTACGCTGTCTGCGCCAGCCGGAGTTGGCGCACCGGTCATGATTCGAATGGCCTGACCACTTCGCAAAGTCTCCACGGACTTGAACCCGGCCGGGATATCGTCAATCACGGGTAGCGCAATCGGTGAACCCTCGCTGGCATTCACTAAATCTGAGGCAATTACCGCATATCCATCCATAGACGAGTTATCAAATGAGGGAAGTGGCCACCGTGCATAAATATCTTGGGCCAGTACGCATCCATTCACGTCCGAGATGGGCATTTCCATTGGGGGAAGTTCGCTGACACTGTCAAGAACGAGGTCAAGGTACTCCGCAACGCTCAGCATGCGAGAACTCTACGCGCTGAGACTCTGCGAACTAAGGGTTTACCTAACTACCTCGAGTTTCTTGGCCAATTTAGATTGGCCTATTTAGATTGGCCTATTGGGCTTGGACTGTGGGGCTTGGTGCTGGAAATGCCAATTGTCGACCCGGCTGCGGGGGTCCCATTCGGCTGGTATCGTTACGTAATTCATAACCACAGGGAGTAGCCCATGTCCATCGAAAGTGAAAAAGCAGCTGAGGTACTTCGTACCGTTTGGCAAGGAACCCCGGGATCCATGACTGAAATGGATGAGGAATGCACGCCGAACAAGGTATGTCGGAATATGAAAGATGTTTCTTTTGATGGCTTCGCCGAAGAAGGTGTAGACATGGCTACCGCCTGGAAGAACAAGTTGGCGAGAGAAGGCAAGCTCGGTTCAGCCTCGCTGGGTGACCTCGTTCTGGGCCAAGTGGACTAAATTTCATGGCGTTTGAAGAACTGACCGTTCCGCAGCTCACCAGCGATCTTGCGGATCGTGGTTATATCGCCGATCGTGGCCTGGCCACATCACTATTACTGTCACTCAAACTCGGTAAGCCATTACTCCTTGAGGGCGAGGTAGGCGTTGGTAAGACGGAATTGGCTCGCACGGTTTCCGCGATGTTGGGCCGAGAGTTAATTCGTCTGCAGTGTTACGAGGGCATCGACATGCATCAAGCCCTCTACGAGTGGGACTACGCCCGTCAAATGCTCTTTGTGCGATCACTTGCCACAGACGACGCTTCTGACGAGCAACTTTTCGGTCCGCGGTTTCTGCTTGAGCGACCACTACTGAAAGCCGTGAGGTCTGGAGATCAATGTGTTCTGTTGATCGATGAAATCGACCGAGCCGACGATGAATTTGAGGCGTTCCTTCTTGAACTACTGGGTGATTTCCAAGTTACCATCCCCGAGGTGGGAACAATTCAAGCCGAATCTCGACCTATTGTCATCCTTACCTCAAACCGAACCCGGGAACTTCACGACGCTCTCAAGCGCCGTTGCCTTTACACCTGGATTGGCTTTCCCGAAAGCGAACGCGAAATCGCGATTGTCAAATCACGACTCCCAGAGATCGGTCCAGCTCTTGCCGATCAGGTCGTTCACGCAGTTAACCGACTTCGCGGAATGGATCTCGAAAAAATCCCCGGAGTCGCAGAAACCATTGACTGGGCCGAAAGCGTTAGCGCACTAGGTGCAAAAACCCTGACTGCTGAAGTCGCCATCGATACCCTCGGCGCTGTCGTCAAGGATCGCGATGATTTGGAGTTTGCCTCTCGAAGTATTCAGGATGTCATCTCTTAGCGGGTTCGACGAACTTCTCGTAGAGTTCGGTCAAACACTCAGACACGCAGGAATATCGATTGGTTCAGACGACATATTGACGTTCTGCTCAGGGGTTTCCCAACTCGACGTCAGTGACCTGATGGATGTTTACTGGGCGGGCCGGGCCACCATGATTCGGCGTCAAGATCAAGTTCCTATTTACAACGCAGTCTTCAAGTTATTTTTTCTCGACATCGAGGAAGCCAATACGGACGCCCGCAAACTCACCCTGAGATCCTCATCTACCGCTGGTGCCACCCTCGAAATTCCCAATACTGAAGAGGGTATTCCCGGTGATATCAGCCCCGATGAAATCAAACTCGGTTATCTAGCGAGCACCTCTGATGTTTATCGCTTCAAGGCATTTTCCGAGTGTTCCGAAGATGAAATTCGCCAGGTACGTAAACTCATCTCCCGGATGCGCGTTACCCCACCTGTGCGCCGAACCCACCGAACCACTCGCAGTCGTAAAGCCGCCCGCCTAGATCTTCGACGCATGGTGCGCGAGAGCATGCGCAAACTTGGTGAACCCCGCGACCTCGCT
>CAITYI010000084.1 GCA_903896585.1 uncultured bacterium | reverse complement strand
GTGTGGATGCGGGCGCAGGCGAATCGGTGCGATTTCATTGGTTCGCTTGTAGTCGATCCATGTTTCGATCAGATCTGCGGGGAACACCCCACCTGCTTGCAGGTACTCGTTATCCGCCTCGAGTGCTTCAAGAGCAGCATCTAGTGAAGCTGGCAATTGGGGAATATTTGCCAATTCCTCTGGTGGGAGTTCATAGAGATCCTTGTCCACCGGTGCCATTGGTTCGATCTTGTTCTTGATGCCATCAAGGCCCGCCATCAATTGAGCAGAAAATGCGAGATATGGGTTACTAGATGGATCAGGAACCCTGAACTCAATGCGCTTGGCTTTTGGCGAACTACCGGTGACCGGGATTCGGATGCAGGCTGAGCGGTTACGGGCGGAGTACACCAAGTTCACCGGTGCTTCAAATCCAGGTACCAATCGGTGGTAGCTATTGACCGTGGGGTTGGTGAATGCCAGAAGCGATGGTGCGTGAGCAAGTAATCCGCCGATGTACCAACGAGCCAAATCGGAAAGGCCGCCATAACCATTTTCATCATAAAAAAGTGGTTTGCCGTCCTTCCACAAGGACTGGTGGCAGTGCATGCCGGAACCATTGTCACCGAATAGTGGCTTGGGCATAAACGTTGCGGTCTTGCCATGTGCCCAGGCAACATTCTTGATCACGTACTTGAATTTCATGAGGTCATCTGCGGAACTGCGCAATTTGTCAAAGGTGTAGTTGATTTCACCCTGACCTGCGGTCCCTACTTCATGGTGGGAGCGCTCGACTTTCAATCCCACCTGCTGCAGGGCGCGCACCATGTCATCGCGAATATCGGCGAAGTGGTCCACTGGGGGAACAGGGAAGTAGCCACCCTTGTAACGGGTCTTGTATCCGCGGTTGCCACCTTCTTCAACGCGACCGGTATTCCATGCACCTTCTACCGAATCGATGTAGTAGTAGCCCGAGTGCTGGTTGGTCTCGAAACGAACGTCGTCAAATACATAAAACTCGGCCTCTGGACCGAAATAGACGGTGTCTGCAATACCGGTTGACGTCAGATAAGCCTCGGCACGGGCTGCGACATTGCGAGGATCACGTGAGTAGGGCTCATCGGTGAATGGATCGAGAATTGAGAAGTTCATCACAAGAGTTTTGGCGGGCCGAAATGGATCGACATAAGCCGTGCTGGGATCCGGGACAAGTTTCATGTCAGATTCGTGGATCGCTTGGAATCCACGAATTGAGGATCCATCAAACATGAGTCCATCTTCGAATACATCTGAACCGAATGACTCGACCGGGACATTGAAATGCTGCATGACGCCTGGCAGATCCATGAATCGAACATCGACAAACTCGACGTTTTCCTTCTTAATGAAGTCCAGTACCTCTGAACTGTCCTTGAACATTCGTTCCTCCTGTATTCGGTGCAGATTCCCGGGCGCTCCCGGGCAGACCCAACATTAGAAGACGCGAGTGTCGCTGAGGTATCCCATCTGTTTCCGTCATGTTAACGACCGCACCAGCGGTCACGGATTGCCCTTTTCCACCGGCAATTTCGAGGAATCCGGCAACCTACATCAGGCCATAGGATGGGGAAATAGGATGGGGAAATGGCCATTGAAGTTAAAAACCTGACCAAGAGCTTCGGTTCGGGTGTCACGGCAGTCAAGGATTTGAGCTTTTCCATTGCCCCGGGCAAAGTAACCGGGTTTCTTGGTCCCAACGGTGCCGGCAAAACCACCACCCTGCGGTGTCTTCTCGGGTTAGTGAGCCCTACATCTGGATCGGCGACCATCGACGGGCAGGTCTATCGCGAACTTGAGAATCCAATCTCGGTCGTTGGCGCTTCCTTAGAGGCAAGTGGTTTCCACCCGGCACGATCTGCTCGAAACCACCTCAGAGTGTTGGCGGCAGTTGCCAAAATCCCTGATTCACGGGTGGACAAGGTCCTGCACACGGTGGGTTTGAGTGAGTCGGCGAACCGCAAAGTGGGGGGATACTCCCTCGGCATGCGTCAGCGATTGGCATTGGCGGTGGCCCTGCTGGGCGATCCCAAAGTTTTAATCCTCGATGAACCAGCCAATGGCCTTGACCCCGAGGGAATTTCCTGGTTGCGAAACTTCTTGCGACACCAAGCCGGCCTTGGAATTACCGTGCTGGTCTCAAGTCACGTTCTTTCTGAGGTGCAGCAGACGGTTGACAACGTGATAATCATTCGCTCCGGTTCCTTGGCCTACCAAGGTTCACTCACCTCCCTTTCCAACGGCGGGTTGGTGGAAGTCGTTGTGCGGGGTCCGAATATTGACCCTCTCAAAGAAGTTCCAGGTTGGAGTGTGCATCCAGGAGAAGGCGGATCCTTGATCATCACCGGAGTAAGCGCAGCAGAAATTGGGCACCGGGCTTTCGCGGAATCGATTGAATTACATGAGCTGAGGGAGAAATCCCCTGACCTTGAGGCCATGTTCCTTGAACTCACTCAGACCGATGGGAGTTCCCAGTGATTGCATTGGTCAAATCCGAGTTCCGCAAGGCATTCACCACCAAACTCCTGATTATTCTTACCTTGTCGGCATTGGCATTCGTGTTACTCACCGTTGTCCTAGGCGTTTATCTAAGCCCCGGTCCGCCCAGCCAAGAAGATGTCAACACCTTGATGGACTCTGCTGTGGTCACCAATATTTTCGCATCCGTTGGTGGAGCATCAGTTTTTGTCTTGATTCTGGGAATTATTGCCATGAGTGGGGAATACCGAAATCAAACAATATCTTCAACGTTCTTAGCGACACCGAAGCGGGAATTGGTCATCTTCGCAAAAATGATCACGTATTCGATTCTTGCTTTTGTTATTGCCTTGATCATGTGGATCGCAACAGTTGTTGTCGCCACGGTGCTCCTTTCAACTGTGGAGCATGCGCCCATCGAGTGGGCTGCCGTTTTTGAGATTCTTGGTGGAGCGCTCCTCGGGTTGGTGTTGTACGCGATTTTGGGCGTGGCCATTGGGGCTTTGATCACAAACCAAGTTGCCGCCATAGTCATTGCCCTCGTGTGGATATTTGTGGTGGAATCCCTCCTCACCGTTTTTGTTGACTGGATCGGCAAATGGCTACCCGGAGGTGCACTCAACTCAATCCTGCAGGCCACCAATAACTCCGGGTTTGGTGGGACCGATGCACTCAGTGTTCAGGCTGCCGCACTAGTCCTCATCGCTTACACGGTAATACTTGCAATTGCGGCTGTATTTATGACCAATCGCAAGGACATTACTTGAGCACACCACGACCCCTGATGTTTCCCTCGCAATCATCGGCGGGGTTTGGGCGGCGTCTTGCTGCCCTCACCATTGACTGGTTTGCCAGTCTGGGAATCGCAGTCCTCGTATTTCGCCAGTATGCATATGGTTCCGGTGATTCCATGATTGCAACTGTTGTGATCTTCTATGTGGAGATCGTGTTCTTCACATTCTTATTGGGCGCTTCATTCGGCCAAAAGATCTTGGGACTGAGAGTGGTTAACCTTCAGGGCGGTCGCTTAGCGGCTTGGCGAATTGCGGCACGAACCCTCTTGATCCTATTAGTTATCCCCGCACTCGTGATTGATTCAGACGGACGAGGGCTGCAAGATCGCCTGGTAGGTTCCCGAGTAGTTCGGGTGAATTAGCGCGGGCGACGGGCAGCACGTGGGCTAGAAGGCATCGGTCCTTTGGGAATGGGCAGGGCATTTTGGGCATTTCCCAGAGCATCTAGCCGGCGACGCACTTCGGTGACTTCACCACCGCGCAAATTGCGGGGCAGCTTGCTGAGGGTTTTTTGAAGTTTCTTCAATGGGACTTGGTCTTCAGCTATGCCGACCTGAATTT
>CAITYI010000083.1 GCA_903896585.1 uncultured bacterium | reverse complement strand
GGGCAGACATACGCGGACATGCTGGGGCCGTTATTGAAAAATCGCGCGCTACTGGTCGTTGACCAGCGCGGCACCGGAGGGTCCAGTCCGATTGATTGCACGGCCGCTCAGTCCGTCGCAGCCTGTGCCAAGTCACTGGGTGCTCGCTTTGACCTTTACGGAACCGAGTTGGTGGCCCAAGACTTGAGTGCTTTAGTCACAGCCTTGGAACTGGGTGTGGTTGATATCTACGGTGACTCGTACGGCACCTTTGTTGCTCAGGTATTTGCCAGTCACCACCCGGAGTTGGTTCACAGTTTGGTGTTAGACGGTGCCTACCCGGTTACCGGTGAGACAGCCTGGTATCCAACTCAAGGCCCCGCAATGCGCAATGCCTACAGCGTGGTTTGCGCACGCACAACGGATTGCGGAGCAAACAACACTGGCACCATTGAGTTGCTCGAGAGATTGCTCGAGCGGGTGCGCGGGCGCACGATTTCAGTGTTAGCTCCGGGAGCCGACAATAAAATGCGTCGGGTTCGGTTGAGCCCCCAGAATCTAAACGATGTTGTTTTCGGTGGCACGTACGGCCCGACCACCTATCGGGAATTAAACGCAGCCCTTGGCGCGGCTCTTGGTGGTGATCCATTACCGCTCGGTCGACTCGTGGCCGAATCGAAGACGCAAATGACAGATGAACCGGTTTCGGTATATAGCTCGGGGCTAAATTTCGCTGTGTCATGCCACGACTATCCGCAGCTTTTCGAGATGGCCGAGCGACCAGCGGTGAGAAAAACCCAATACCGTGCTGCAGTTGTTGCGCAAATTCAAAGCGATGCGGAGTTGTATGGACCATTTCGAATCAGGGAGTACTTGACTTCGAATTTTGCGACCCAGCCACTGTGTTTAACGTGGCCGGTCGCCACTCGAAACCCTTGGCAGATTCCCGGACCACCTACTGGCACCTACCCGGATGTCCCCACCCTGGTTCTCTCCGGCGAGTTAGACACGATCACCACCGCAGCCGAAGGCGAGTTGGTGTCCAACCAATTCGCTCGTGCAAGACACGTGATCGTGGCTAATTCAACTCACGTGACGGCAATGGGAGACGTACACAATTGCGCATCGGCGCTAGTCCGAGAATTCTTCAGCGACCAAGATGCGGTACTTGCGGGTTCGGGTGGTCAGTGTGCTGCGACTATTCCACCGATTAAGGCGGTACTCGGTTATCCAATCCGGACCAAGAGCCCAAGTTCAGGGGTGGCCCAAACTGCGTTGGACGTAATCGACAGGTACCTGCAGGCCGCGGGCTATCGAGGTCTGGGTCTGCGTGGGGGCTCATGGTCGGCTAAAGGCTGGGGGCCGATCGTTATTGATCTCGACGGTTACCGGCTCTATCAGAACCTGCCTGTGACCGGCAGTGTTCGATGGAATTACGAAACTGGTGCGGTGAGCGTACGAGCGCGGGCAAATGGTCGCGATTGGGTTGGCCACTGGAATACCTACCAGCCTGAGTCCGTCGCACAAGTGCGGGAAGTGCGCTGAACTGATACCGACTTAACTAAATTGATACCTATATATATGTGTGACACCCAACTAGGAATTACCGATGAGCCCCGCCAGCGGCGACACCTGGCCCGACATTGAACTTCACCTGCCGGTCGAGCTGTCTTGTTTGCCGTGCCGGGGGCATAAAGTGCTTCCCTAAGGCCTCGTCGTATGTCATTCTGGGGTTGTGTCTGACACTGACCCAGCGCCGGTTCCGATCCCAGCGCCGATCCCAGCGCCGATTCCTGCGCCGATTCCTGCGCCGATCCCGTCTCCCTCTCAGGGTCGCGGCCTGGTAATCGCTGGTGCGATCCTCGTGATGTTCTACATCGTCCCAACCGTCGTTTGGCTCGTGGGTCTGGGGTGGGCGCTCATCCGGCAGCAGGAGTTGCCCATGCAATTCCTCATCTGGTTCTTCGCCCTAGTGATCATGACCCCGATCTGGGTTGTTGGCATTGCTCTTCTGGGGGTAGGCCGCTCAAAGCAGCGCGGACGGGTGCGGGGCGCGATCGTGGCGTGGATCTTGGCAGTGGGCGGATTGCCCGGGATCATCATCCTGATTGCCGTTGGCAACTGGGCGGGGAGTTCCGGAGGCACTGCTGGCACCGGCATCGCCTTGGCCATCATCCTGTCGGGCATACCAGTGTTGAGCGTGCTCGCCCTGGCGTCAGGGGCGTGGCTAGTTTGGGGAAGGCCACCGGCCATCCATTAGGGACACGCTTCGCACCTGTTCAACGGTGCCTGCCTCGGGGGGAGTCATGTGTCATTCTGGGGCCGTGTCCGACACTGACCCAGCCCAGGTTCCCATCCCAGCTCGGGGTCGCGGCCTGGTAATCGCCGGCGCGATCCTCCTGGGGATTTACCTCCTCCCGGTAGTCGTCATTCTCGTTCTCGCCCTGAGGTACCTGATCGACGTGATGAGAGGGGTCGTGGAGAGTGGGGAGGGGATTTTCTTGATCATAGTGTTCTACCTACTAGTGATCCTGGCCCCACTTTGGTTCGTTGGCATTGCCCTCCTTGGGGTGGGTCGTACCAAGCAGCGCGGACCGGTGCGGGGCGCGGTCGCGGTGTGGATCCTGGCGATATGCGGGTTGCCCGTTAGCGCCGTCCTGATCGCGGTGGTCATGTGGGCGTTCTGCGACGATGCTGGTTGTCGGGCACCGGTTGATTCGGTGTTCACGATCGCTTTTGTAGGAATCGGTGTGCTGACCCCGGTCGTGGTGGCCTCCGTGGCATGGTTGATCTGGGGGAGGCCACGGACCGCAAACAGCAAAGTCACCTGATGAAAAATCGCAAGTTAACTGTTATCTATGTTGAAAATGATCCCTTGTTACGGAGTTTGATCGCTAACTTGTTGCGAGAAAATGAATCAATAGCCAATGTCCATGATTTTGATTCAGGTGAGCCCGCCATTGCTTTTGCTGAACGTTTTCAGGCAGATGTCGCATTAATTGACTTCGCATTAGGAACAAATGTGATGGACGGAATTGCAGTTGGTACTCAATTACAAAGTCTCAATCGGAGTTTGGGAATTGTCATTCACACTCAACATAGCGTCCGAACCGTCGACGCTGTGGCCAAATTAGAAAAACGAGAAGCTTGGTCTTATTTCCAAAAACGAGCCGACAACAACATTGACCAATTAGTTGCCGTTTTGAAATCGACGTCTTCAGGTATTAGTGGATTTTTCGGGGACGATGACCGTGGTGCCACAAGTGGCGAATTACCCAAAAACGTTAACCTCAGCAAGCGTCAGCATTTAGTGCTTTCCATGCTCGCGACGGGTGTTGAGCCAAAAACTATTGCGCAGAATCTGAATATTTCATTCGAGAGCGTCCGAAAAGAATTATCTATTGCCTATTCAGTTCTGGTGCCGAATCCTGAACCTGGAATGGATTTACGGGTGACCTCAATTCTGCGGTATCAACAATTAAATAATAGTATTCAAGATGCTTAACTTTCGATTTCGTCCCCTCGAACTGATTTTCCGTTTGAGATATTTTCTCACCACGACTCGAAAGATTCAATCAATTATTCCAGCGGTAACAATCTTTAGTTTTTGGCGGATCATTTCGGAATATCGAGAAGTATCAAATTTCGAACCAACAAGTGGTCCTAGTTTTGGAATGGCTGCTCTCACCACAGTATTTACCTTTGCTTGTTGCTATACCGGGTCACTTCTGATTCTCAAGACAAAGAAACGATTATGGTTGCCCAAGTATTTGTTGGTAATGGGACTTTCTGTGGCACCGATTTCTATTTACCTATACCTCAATGGAGATGAAAGTTTCGACACAGCTTTTATCCAGTTTTTGCGGTTGGT
>CAITYI010000082.1 GCA_903896585.1 uncultured bacterium | reverse complement strand
TAACGCAATGGTTGAAGCGCTCAATGATGAAATGGGAAAAACGAAAGCTCGGAACTTTATTGATGCGGTTTACATAATCGATCAAGCCTGTCGCTTGGAGATCACCCATGGCACCTTGTTCGATACAGATCCCGCCGCTGCTGCTGTTCTCGACCAACCGTGGGTGTTGGAAACAATTAGCCCTTCACGCGCGAGTGTGGCGTATCACGACGGAATTGCCGCGAAGCAAACGATATTGGTTCCTGCCGATCGCGAACTTGTCAGACTTCTCGCGGGCCGATACCACCATTGTGAATACTGCAAATCAATTCGAATTTCCACTGACGGCGTCCCCTTTGTGTCTCGGGAACTCGAAGCAGAGTTGAACAACTATCCAGGTGGGAATTTAAGCGACGGGCAAAAGGCGGCATTGAATTATGCCGAAGTTCACATGCAAGATCCCACTCGAATCGATACGGACTTGCGGCGACGCCTTGAGGAATCCTTTTCACATGATCAGATTCTTCAGTTGACCTTGGAAGTCAGTTGCTGGAATTATCAGAAACTACTTGTGGCACTCTCGATCGCTCAACCAGCAAACCCGGTTTTCTCACTCTAGTTACCCTAGATGAGCACGGAGTGATCCATCACGGAGAACTTCTCGATTACTAGCATCGAGCTAGCAGCCATCAAAAATGCACTCTCCGAGAACTGAGAGAAGCACGAACACCTGAAATGCGGCAACACCTGCGGTGACGATGCCCGCAATTACTACCGCAGCCGTGGCCAAACCAACACCCTTCGTTGGTGTTGACTTTGCTGCCGCGCGCGCCTTGATACCCATAAGGAGGACAAGGGCAGGTACGGCTACAGCGACAAGTCCGATCAGGATAACGACAACAACCGCGATAATTTTGACCCAGAGCGGATTGGCGTCTTCATAGGCGATCATTCCGGCGCCGAACAGTGCGGTGAACTCAATGAACATCACGATCGGTGAAAGAACAACAGTCACCAATGCAAATACGAATGAAGTAACGGGACGCTTCATGTCAATTACCTCGCTTGACGTTCATGGTTTACAGGATAGTACTCGACCGGGACTGAGGTGAGGATTTTCCACCGGTAATTTCTGCCGATTTGTGGTTGCAGGTCCACCCGAGGTTAAAAGAGTTCTCATTAGATGCCAACGCGGGCATTCGTTACACTTTCGCCATGCTGGTTGTAAAACGGACATTGATTGTTGTGTTAGCCGTCATTGCGGCATTTCTTCTGGTAATTATTGCCTCACTTGCAAAAAATGCATGGGAATCACACTCTCTCCAATCAAGCTTGGATCCGTTTTACACGACCCCCGAGGAGTTCAGCGAAGTCCCCGGGACACTGGTCCGGTACGAACCGCTCGGTGCCGAGGTCGCCAATGCTCAGGCGTACCGCATGCTCTACGTAACAGAAGATTCCCAAGGTAACCCCGCCGTGGCTGCTGGGATGGCATTCATTCCCAACGAAAAAGCTGAGAGCCCCCGACCCGTGGTCGCATATATTGCTGGAACTACCGGTCAGGGTGATTCCTGTGCTCCTTCTCGCTCAACCGATCCGATAGATGGTGTAAGGAATTTTCTTCCTGAGGCAATCGACCAAGGGTGGGCCGTGGTCGCTCCAGACGAATATGGAGTGGGAACCCAAGGAATTCAACTTTATTTGATCAAAGAACAGGAGGTGCGCGACACCGTCAATAGCATTCGCGCCCTCCAATCTATCCCGGGAGCATCTGCGGGAGATGACTTTGCTGTTTACGGCTACTCCCAAGGTGGACATACCGCCTTGTGGACCGGTCACCTCAGTGAGCAGTATGCCCCCGAATTTGATCTGGTGGGAGTCGCTGCCGTAGCACCCGCCGCGAACTTGACCTCAATAGTCGAACGTCAGTGGGATGACGTCGCAGGCTGGGGCATCGGAGCCGACGTAGTGCGGTCATGGCAAGTTCTATATCCAAATCTTTTTGATGGCTTGCTTACTGACGCGGCGCGAAACAACTACCAACGAATCGCACAAGATTGCACCTTTGGCTCTTTCGTAGAAGGCACAATCCGCCACAAAATCTTTAAGCAGAATTTCTTTATTGAAAACCCGGTGAAAAACTCACGCGTGGCCCAAATACTCATCGATCAAACCCCTATGCCGTATCCGGCTGACTTGCCGCTCATGCTGGTTCAAGGGACCGCTGATCAAATAGTTATGGCCAGCCCAAATGCCGATCTACAGGAGGCTTGGTGCGCCGCTGGTTCCACCATCAATGGTCTTTGGCTCGCGGGAGTTGACCACGTCAATATCGCTGGGATGGCCGGGCCCAGCGTGGCCGCCTGGATTGCGGATCGATTTGCGGGTAGAAGTGCACCAAATACTTGCGATACACCGCCGCCCAGGAGTTTGATCACTGTAAATTAAATTGACAGACTCAGCTGAAAGACGTGCGGATAAGGGTCGACATCTCTTCCAAAACTCCACCGGTGTCAGAAATTCTCGCGAGAGCGACCCGAACAGCAGCGACTATTTACATCAACTTCCAACAAAAATGTGGGGCGACCAATGGTCGCCCCACAGATTGAAACACTAGATTTACTCTTGGATTCGATTATTCCAACGAGTGGGACCCATCTTTGACGGCAACAGCACAAAGACAAAGGTGATAATGGCGCCGATGATCGGAATGAGCAGGATCCAGACCCACCAGCCAGAGCGATCTGTATCGTGAAGACGCCGAACCCAGAGCGACAGCCCTGGTAGGAAAAGTGCCAGCGAAGTGATTACACCGACCGGGCCAAAACCACCTGTCGACATATTAGCTGAAAATACGGCAGTGTCGATAATGGCCGCCACGAGGGCGACGATAAAAGCGAAGAGCGTCCACCACCAGTACTCAGACCGGGTGGACCTTGCGTTCCAGACAACGTAGCCTCGAAAGCCCTTCTTGATTGCCCCGACAAAGCCGGTCTTGGTTGGTTCGGTGTATTCGGTTATTTCTATTTCTTCCATTGACATGTGATGCCTCCAAGTTTGGCGAAACGTTATGGGAAGGCTAGCCGGTTTGGCGTGCATCAACAAGGGCATTTGCCACTTTCTCGTGCCCAAATGCTTCACAGTCAGTGTCTTTTTCGGCGCGTTTAATGGTCGCATGGATCACCTTTGATCCAGTTCCACCTGTTCGAGCACGCCAGTC